>DUAA01000204.1:0-5441 GCA_012961055.1 Nitrospinaceae bacterium | reverse complement strand
CGATCATCATCGAGGAATACGAACAAGCTTTTTATCGTGGAGTTTCTGAAGTGTTAGATTATCCCGAAAACAAAAACACGTTTCAGATATTGGCCAACACTTCACCTTAATGGTCGACACAATAGATTTGGTTCTGGTAAAAATAAGCAACAGGGTTCTGCGCTATCAAGCCTTGCTCTTCGTGATTGATACAGATTCACCAGTATTTTGGGTACCCACAACCAGAATAATGTCCTGCACCGCCCTTTTCCCGCCGCACTAAATGAATATTTTTCCTGAATTTATCAAAAAAAGCATCAATCCCATTGCGCTTACGGTTAATTTCCCTTAGAATTATCGTCCCCCTTGATTGTATTGAACTTTCGGGATAAAGTGATGGTGCCCCCATCCCATATATTAAGGAATTACGTTTTTAATGGATCATTTAGACGAACTGGAAAATCAAAGTATTTTCATACTGCGGGAAGCATACAAAAACTTCAAAAACTTGGCAATGCTATGGTCAATTGGTAAGGATTCCACCATCATGGTATGGCTGGCTCGCAAGGCCTTTTTGGGTCATTGCCCCATTCCACTGGTACATATCGATACCACCTACAAGATTCCCGCCATGATTGAATATCGGGACCGGGTCGCCAAAGAATGGGGACTGAATCTGGTAGTCGGTAAGAACCAAAAAGCTCTTGATGAAGGCATGAACCATGAAAAAGGACGATTGGTTTGCTGTGAAGCATTAAAAACTCAGGGTCTGCAATGTATTATGGAAGAGCACGGTTATACTGGACTTATTCTTGGTATCCGAAGGGATGAAGAAGGCACTCGAGCCAAGGAACGTTATTTCTCACCCCGGGATAAAAATTTCGAGTGGAACTTTAAAGATCAACCTCCCGAGTTGTGGGACCAGTATAAAACTAGCTTTTCAGAGGACACACACATCCGCATTCATCCGATCCTGCATTGGACCGAACTAAATGTCTGGGAATACATACAAAGGGAAAAAATCCCTATCATTGATCTATATTTTGCTACTCCAGAAGGAACACGTTACCGGTCCTTAGGCTGCGCCCCTTGCACAGGCACTATTAATTCCAAGGCCAAAAATGTTGATGAAATTGTAGACGAACTTAAAAACTGTACAACAGCAGAGCGCTCCGGTCGAGCACAGGATCAAGAAGACACTTATGCCATGCAAAAACTGCGAGCCCGAGGATATATGTAGATGAGCACTAACGGAAACGTACCAGATCTTTCCAGCCGCCTTTTGCGGTTGGTCATTGTAGGTCATGTGGATCATGGTAAATCCACCTTGGTAGGACGTTTACTGTCTGACACAGATAGCTTGCCTGAAGGCAAGCTCGACTTCGTTCGCGATATCTGTAAGCAACAAGGCAAAGATTTTGAATTTGCTTTTTTGCTGGATGCCTTGGAAGAAGAGCAAGAACAGGGAATTACCATTGACACATCACAGATTTTCTTCAGCACCCAAAAACGTAAATACGTCATCATTGACGCTCCGGGCCATAAAGAGTTCCTTAAAAACATGGTCACCGGAGCCGCCAATGCAGAGGCCGCCCTATTACTTATTGATGCTAATGAGGGGGTTCAGGAACAATCACGCAGACACGGTTATATTTTAAAACTACTGGGTCTCACGCAAGTCGCAGTAGTGATCAACAAAATGGATCTGGTCGGATACGATGAGAAGGTTTATTCCCGCATCAAATTAGAATATACGGCCTTCATGGATTCTTTGGGAATTAAAGCCCGAGAGTTCATTCCCGTTTCGGCTAAACTCGGAGTCAACATCGCCGCGTCAAAAGATAAAATGCTCTGGTATCAAGGACCCACTGTTTTAGATATGGTGGACTTGTTTGAGAAAAAACCGCCACCGGATCATCTCCCCTTTCGATTTCCAGTGCAGGATGTTTATAAGTTTGATGAACGCCGGATCATCGCCGGGCGCATTGAAGCGGGCAAACTTAAGGTTGGGGATCGAGTGACCTTCTCCCCCTCCAATAAGCAGGCTGTGGTGAAATCTATTGAAGCTTGGAGCGTGCCCGAACAACCCTCTGCTGCTACGTCATCGGAATCCATCGGGTTTACCCTTGATGAACAGATATTTGTGGAACGTGGGGACGTATGCACTCTTACAAATCAGTTGCCGATTATCTCAACCACCTTCGATGCTAATGTTTTCTGGATGGGAAAACGTAATCTGGAAAAAGGTCGAAAGTTTGTCATAAAATTAAATACTCAGGAGATGGAATGCGAAGTGGTTGAATTTAAAAAAGCCATCGATGCCTCTACCTTAAAGACCCTGACCGATCAGGAATATATCGCCAAAAATGATGTTGCCGAATTGACTCTGAAAACACGAAATCCTGTTGCCTTTGACCTGTTCGGGTCCATCGCTACCACAGGCCGGTTCGTTCTGGTTGATGAATACGATGTTTGCGGAGGCGGTATCATCACTACCTATATCCCAGCAACAAAGGAAGACAAGCTCCGGGACGAAGTTCGCACCCGGGATTTCAATTGGATCAAAAGCGAAATCACACCGGAAGAAAGGGCCTACCGCAATGGGCATCAAGCATCATTGATCCTGATTACCGGCGACCCGGGGACCGGCAAGGGTCCGTTAGCCAGAACTCTGGAGCACAGCCTGTTTGAAAATAATTTCCAAAGCTACTTGCTCGACCGGAGGAATGTCAATCTCGGGCTCGGAGCCGATCTGGAGAACTTCCAAAACAGTAACGAAAGTGAATCGGTAAGAAGGTTAGGCGAAGTCGCAAAGCTTTTTCTTGATGCAGGCCATGTAGTGATTTCTACCTCCAACGCCTTTCATCAGGAAGACCAGGTCGATCTTAGACTTTTGGCTAACCCCTATCCGGTTGTAGAAATTCAGGTGGCCTCACAACCCACAGGAGAACCGGATATCGTCCTCTCTCTGGATGAAGCCCAGGATACGATAAAAGCCTCCCATAAAATCCAGGAGTTTCTTAAAGAAAAGAAAATCCTGATGGGCCACAATTACTCTATCTAGCCCACTAGCGTGGGAGGTACTGCTGCCATAAGGATAGCTAGCATACGTTTTAATCGGCGGGCAACAGAGAGAGTTATCTTGGCTTAAAAAATGATTGCTCTATCTGCCTTTCTACTAAGCGTTGCCGTTCCGAGTGTTAGTGAAGAATCTTGATTTTGCATCAAATATATGGGTTGACATCGTGCCGGATATGGGGCATTAATGGCTTTCCTTAACAGCCAAATAACTTGAGTTGGAGCTTAGATTTAGGATGCCGAAGATCAAGGTCATTAACACCGAAACCGATGAAACCGTTGACTTAAAAGCGGGTTATGGAGCCAACTTGAGAAAAGCCGCGCTCTATAACGATGCCGAAGTTTATAAAGGATTCAACAAGTTCCTGAACTGTCGAGGACATGGTCTATGCGGCAAATGTGTGGTAGAAATCGAACCCCTCGAGAACGTTAATCCACGCACCTTTTTTGAAAACATCCACAAGCTGGAGCCTCACCAGAAACTCGGTTGCCGCGTTAAGGTCTATGGCAATATCACCGTTAAAGCTGCTATCGTCGACTAACTTACAATAGCACCGCTCTGTTCAATTCACAGTAAATCGTATTAGTGTGAAGGATGATTCGATATTGTAATTCATCCTCAAGGATACTTGGACTCGTTAGATTCTCATTACGATCAGTAGCGGCAGGAGTATCAGCCCGAACGCCGCAATGAAGGCATGGATCAATATATCCCAGCGCTTGCTGAACGGGACGATTGTGATAAAGTAAAGACATATCAAATAATCCAGCAGCGTGTTCTCATCGTGGGTCTGGTTCATCAACAGGTAATAGCCTAGACAAAATGCGATGGTGTAAAATAGGAGCCTGTGGATTTTCAGGCTTTGTGCTGTCCTCTTTCTGAAAGCCATAAACAACCCCAGAAAGATATTGAAAATATAAAACCCAATCGCGGCTATCACCCAGACCAGCGAGGGGGAAGACGTGATTTTTGGAATGAGTGTAGGCTCCATAAAATAATAAATCTCGGCAAATGAGAATAAAGGAAGCATCTTAACATGGGCTCAAAATTGAGAAACCGGAAAGTGATAATCACCGGAGCCGGCGACGGAATTGGTCGGGCACTTGCCCTGGCATTTGCCAAAGAAGGAGCCCAAGTCGCTGCTTGCGCTCGGAGTATGGATCGCTTAGATTCCTTATCCCATGAACTGGAAGGAACTGGACATATTTGTTTATCCTCTGACCTCAGTAAGGCAAACGGTGTAAAAGATTTTCACGATAATGCAATGAAAGAACTGGGCAAAGTCGATGTGCTAATAAATAATGTCGGGGCAATTTTAAAATTGGCGAATTTTTTTGATCTGACAGATCAGGATTGGGAGGACTCATTTCAAATCAATCTAATGTCTGCGGTCCGGCTATCCCGGTTGTGCATTCCCTCTTTGCAGCAGTCTGAGTGTGCGAGGATCATCAATATTTCATCCATTGCTGCAGCCCGTCCGCAGGATATTTTCCCCCACTACAGCGCAATGAAAGCCGGGCTGTCGAATTTCACCGTTTCTCTAGCCCAGACCTTGGCAACAGATAAAATTTTGGTCAATTCCATTTCACCTGGCCCTGTATGGAGCAAATCCTGGGAAAACGAGATCCAAGGCGAAGATGCAGATCAAGCTAAAAAAGAAATCATGGAACAAACAGGAACAACAATTCCATTAAACAGGATGGGCATGCCCGAAGATTTAACCGGACTGGCATTGTTCTTGGCTTCCGACCAATCTGGATGGATCACGGCCACGAACTTTTCTGTAGACGGCGGTTTAACCAAAAACCCATTTTAATTAGTTGCTGAATTTATAACGACTCTTTTTATTATGATGACTGACATCAACCCTCAAATCTTCCGCGAATATGATATACGTGGCATAGTTGGCAAAGACCTCACGCCCGAAACCGTACAACTAATTGGCCAGGCTATCGGCACTTATTTGAAACGTCAGGGAGGAAAATCGCTGGTAGTAGGATGGGACGTCCGCTCCAGTTCCGTTGAATTCCGCGATATTTTATCCAAAGCCCTAACCTCTACCGGATGCGATGTCATAGACATTGGTATGGTCCCCACACCTGTTTCCTACTTTGCTCTCCATCATCTTAAAGCTGATGGAGGTGTAATGATCACCGGTAGCCACAATCCACCCGAGTTTAATGGCTTCAAAATCAGTCATGGTCTAAATAGTTTATACGGAAAAAAGATTCAGGCGTTAAAAGCCCTGATAGGAGCCAAAGACTTCGAAACAGGATTGGGAAAAATTGAACAAGCTGAAATTCTGGAACCATATATGGACCATATTTGTTCTATCCTGAATATTTCCCGAAAAGTACAAGTGGTCGTAGATGGGGGGAACGGT
>DUAA01000203.1 GCA_012961055.1 Nitrospinaceae bacterium | reverse complement strand
AGGGGATTGGTGCAAAGATAGAAGTATTGGGTGGCCCAATACCGCAGAGCAAGGAAGTCATTAGTGCCGGCATTTATCTTTCAAGTTCCGATCCCTTGTCTGTCTTTGCCACGGGTGAGGTTGATAAAGATTTAACCTTAAGTGTGGTCTGGCGTAATGGTACGATAAGTGTTATCCAAAATCTTAAAGCAAACCGGATATATGAAATCGATGAATCAAGCGCTTATTCAACAGATATCACCCATGGCTTCTCCGTTTTTGGTGACGAGCTCTTTTCAGAGGATGTGAGCAATATAATTAATGACCTTCACCGAGATGACAAGAATAATGATTTAATAGTAGGGAATGAAAGAGGGACGCCTGGCGTTTTTCATAATGATGACAAGGGACAATTTCACCATAATGAAGACTGATTATTCAACCGGGAAGATCCAAGATGATTAAATTAAAAGATTTGGTTAATGTGAAAAACATGATCAATATCAAGAATATTATTATAGCAGCGGCAGGTCTTATTTTAACCATTTATCTTCTCATTTGGTATTGGCAAGCAGAAACGCCCGAATGGCACAAGGAAGTTGGGTATCGCTGGGCTAAACTCCCAGATCTACTTTCAGGTCGGCCTGGTTTTAGATTATTGCCGTCTTCTGAAACCAAAATCACTTTTTCTAACAGCCTTACGCCGGATCAAATCGGAGACAACCGGTTTCTTTTGGGTGGATCTGGCGTTGCTACTGGGGATATAGACGGAGATGGGTTGGTTGATGTTTATTTTTGTAGCCTTGATGGCTCGAACGTTTTATATAAGAATTTAGGAAACTGGAAGTTTAGAGAGATAACCCAGCGGGCAGGGGTTGCATGTCTAAATCGTTTCTCAACCGGCGCATCGTTTGTGGATATAGATGGAGATTATGATCTTGATCTATTGGTCACGGCCTTGGGAGGACCAAACACATTTTTTATTAATGATGGCACAGGTAAATTTACCGAGGCAACTCGTTCTGCAGGTCTAGAATCAAGCGGCGGAAGCACATCTATGGCTTTTTCTGACATCGATGGAGATGGAGACCTTGATCTGTATATAACAAACTTTAAGAAAAAATCAGTCGAAAATATCTATTCCCCCTCGGAAAGAGCGCAACATCGTGTTACAAAAAAAGTTGGAAATACATTTGAGGTACAACCTAAGTTTAAAGAGCATTATAGAGTTGAGATGATTGGCGAACAGCCCTTTCTCTTTGAAAATGCCGAACCCGATTTTTTATATCTTAATGACGGCCAGGGACAATTCAACTTGGCTTCCCTTACGGACGGAAGATTTTTAGATGAAGAGGGGAAACCTGTGTCTGAACTAAAAGACTGGGGACTATTGGTAAGATTCCAAGATATGGACAACGATGGAGACCCGGACATATATGTTTGTAACGACTTCTGGAGTCCGGATCGAATTTGGATTAATGATGGCACTGGACGGTTTAAAGCGATAAGCAAGCTATCAATTCGCCATACCAGCAAGTTTACAATGGGGGTAGACTTTTCGGATATCGATAGAGATGGCGACTTGGATTTTTTACTCATGGATATGTTACCTCAAGAGCATGGGCGGAGGTTAAAGCAAATGGGGGCGGGAATAAGTGATTCGCCTCCGACAGGAATTGGACAAATTAGCAATAGACCACAGATAAAACGCAATACCCTCTTCATGAATCGTGGCGACAACACCTATGCTGAGATTGGACAGATTAGTGGTGTCCAGGCCTCCGAGTGGACATGGTCTATTTTATTTCTTGATATTGACCTTGATGGTTATGAAGACATACTCGCAACAAATGGCCAGCTGTATGACTTCGAAGATACTGATACCAACAATCGGGTTCAAAGGCTCTTGGCAATGGGGCTTGATTATCACCAGTTGCCGGCCTTATACCCAAGCTATTTAACCCCAAATGTTGCCTTTCGGAATAAAGGGAACTTAACCTTTGAAGATGTCAGTCAAAAATGGGGCTTTACAATGCCAGACATATCCTGGGGAATGTCTTTAGCAGATTTTGATAATGACGGTGATCTGGATATTATTACCAACAGGCTCAATGAATCGTCTGGTGTTTACCGCAACGAGTCTTCAGCCCCGCGGGTGGCTATAAGGTTGCGGGGTCTTCCACCGAATACACAGGGAATTGGTTCGAAAATCAGAGTTATGGGTGGTCCTACCTCACAGAGTAAAGAAGTGATCGGTGCAGGTACATATCTTTCCAGTTCGGATCCCCTGACCGTGTTTGCAGCCGGCCGGAAAGAAATGCGCATTGAGGTTAGCTGGCGCAGTGGTAAGCAAAGTGTTATTTCAGATGTCAAAGCGAATCATATATATGAAATATTTGAACCATCAGACAAGTCAAATAAACAGATAGCGCCAATAGCGCCAATAGCTTCTAGACCATTTTATGAGGATGTAAGTTATCTTCTTAAACACGAACACCATGAAGATATTTTTGATGATTTTCGGCGACAACCCCTGTTGCCGAATCGTCTAAGTCAAATGGGTCCCGGAATAACTTGGTACGACATGGATAGAGATGGTGATGAAGAGTTAGTCGTTACCAGTGGAAAAGGAGGAGGTTTGGCCCTGTTTCAAAATGATGGGCAAGGAAAGTTTCACCAGGCTATCCAAGTGGGTACCGAATCAACCCACGACCAGACGGTGGCCTTGGGTTGGTATGGAGTAGAAAATATCCCAAATTTACTGGTTGGGTACTCCAACTATGAAAATAGAGTAGAGGGAAAATCATTTGTTAAGCGTATTCGTGTACACCAAGATCAAGTTATGGTGGAAGAACAATTGGCGGAAACAGAATTTAGTATTGGTCCCATGTCTATGTCCGATTATGATAATGATGGTGATTTGGATTTATTTGTAGGAGGCCGAAGCATTCCGGGCCGCTACCCCGAAGCACCTTCCTCAAAACTGTATCGGAATGAAGGGGGCGCTTTTACACTTGATCAAGATAATTCGCAACAGTTCGAGTCCATAGGTATGGTCTCTGGAAGTGTTTTCAGTGATTTAGACGGAGACGGAGATGGGGACCTGATCCTAGCAGTTGAATGGGGTCCAGTTATGATTTTTCGCAATAACAATGGTCATTTTACAGAGGTTACGGAAGCATTGGGAATGGATAAATATCGCGGTTTGTGGAACGGCGTAACTACGGGTGATATTGATGGGGACGGGAAGTTAGATATTATAGCGACAAACTGGGGATTAAATAATGCATACCCGGCTAGTATGGAGAACCCATTGAGGCTCTACTATGATGATTTTGACAACAATGGCACGCTGGATATTATTGAAGGTCATTTTAATCCAACGTCGAACCAAGTGGTCCCGGAACGAGATCTGGCTACACTATTTCAAGCAATTCCATATATCCGCTCTCGCGTTCCTAATCATAATCGTTTTTCTGAATCCAGTGTTCTTAATATTATTGGGAATCAACTATTAAAGTCACAGGAACTGCAGGTCAACACGCTTGAGCATATGATCTTTTTCAATCAGGTTAACGGCTTTAAGGCAGTATCGCTGCCATTAGAAGCTCAATTTTCCCCGGCCTTTTATGCAGGAGTAGCAGATTTTGATGGCGATGGGCATGAAGATATATTTTTGAATCAGAATTTTTTTGCAACTGCATTAATTAAGCCTAGATCCGATGGAGGCCGGGGTCTATGGTTAAAAGGAGATGGAGAGGGGGCGTTGAATGCAGTGCCAGGTCAGGTATCAGGGATAAAAGTATATGGAGAGCAGAGAGGCGCCGCTTTGGGTGACTATGATAGGGACGGTCGAGTTGATCTGGCGGTTTCCCAGAATGGGGCTGAGACGAAACTTTATCATAACGTAGGGGCACAGCAAGGATTACGAGTGAGCCTGTTGGGCCCGCCAGGGAATATTAATGGTGTGGGGGCAATGATCCGTTTGGTGTATGAGAATGGTTACGGCCCTGTCCGGGAAGTACATTCTGGATCAGGTTACTGGTCCCAAGATGCCATGGTACAGGTAATGGGCGTTCGAGAGGATCTCAAGGGGATTTGGATCAGATGGCCTGGTGGCCGTATAGTCGAGGTAGGCCTTCCGTCTGGGGCGCTGGACATCACGATTAGCCATGACGGTGTTTTAACGGCTAATTCACCAAATTGATTTACTGGCTATAACTTGATATAGCCAGACAGCTCAACTCACCGATTTGTTATTAAGAAATATAGCCGGCAATTATTTATGATATGGATTCAAAACGATGAGATAATAGTCATCCTTAGACGATATATTGAATTCTTAGGGAAGCTCGAAACCCTGGTTATAAATGCAAAGCACGTCAGTTCTTAATTTAGTTAGATATTCCTAAGAGTTTTTTTTGGATTTATTTATTAGGGATGTTTTTTTCTCTTAACATAGTGGTATTGGGATGTAGAATACCACCTTCAACTATGTAAACTGTTTGATTTGAAGCAATCTTGTTAAAGTTTTGAATCTCGCCGCTGGGCCATGTTACTTCAAGCTCATCAATTTGCTTAATCTGGCCCAACCCAAAATAGAGTTCCTTTGCATTGGTGGAAAAATATCCTATGCCGGAAATCAACGATTGGCTTGAAACCAAATCGCCAGCGGATAACTGTACCTTTGCACCATAACCGTCCCGATTGGACTTTGACCCCTCAAGCCTTATCTTGAGCCAGTTGTTTGTTGATTTTGTTTCATTGTGGTAAAGAATACCCACCCCCTGAAAAGGATCATTAATGGTATTTCCTTTTCCGTCCTCAACCTGTTGACCATTGTTGGTCACATAAATATCCACTAGGCCATCATTATCATAATCCGCAAATATTGCAGAACGGTGAATGCGTTTTTTAGTAGCCTCTACACCTGCTTGTTCAGAAATATCTGAAAAACGCCCCCAACCATCATTTTCAAAGAGCAGGTTAAACTGACGATTGTCTCCACTTACTGAGTTTAAATGACCGGAGGCAAAGAAAAGATCTAAATCATTATCATTGTCCAAATCAAAAAGTCCTGTTCCCCAGTTTACTCTTGCCCAACTTAACCGGTGCACAGCAGGAGAATCAAAATTGTGAACGAACACAGCATTTCGTAATTGTTCGTCATTAGAACTTTTATTATCTACCAGCTGGGCTAATACATTAACCTCTGCAGCATAATTCGTATATACAAGATCCTCAAGTCCATCTTTGTTAAAATCACCAAGAGCGATTCCCATGCTTCCATCGGTAGTTCCCAGCCCGCTGGGGCCCGAAAAAGGTTTAAAAGTACCATCTCCTTTATTCAGATATAGACTGTTTGCATCTGTGTCATTTGTAACAAAAATATCCGGCCAGCCGTCATTATTAAAGTCATTAAATATAGCCTGCATAGATTTTCGGGCCGCATCATGAACATCACCGCTTATCATAGTAACATCAGTAAACGTTCCATCGCCGTTATTTCGATACAAGAGATTGGGGATTCCTCCAAAATCCATAGGGAATCGTAAGTTAGTGAATTGAGGTCGCCGGGTGAAATCAACATATCCAGTGACATAGAGATCAAGATCGCCATCTAGGTCATAATCACCCCAAGTGGAGCCTCCGTACCATAAATCTTTTACACCGCTGGGGAACGCATTATTGGTGACATCGGTAAAGGATCCATCTTTGTTATTCAGGTAAAGGGTAAAATCGCCATAATTGGTGAGAAATATATCGGAATAACTGTCATTGTTAAAATCAGCAATGGAAACGGCCATCCCTTCTCCTATATCTTCGGCACCGTTGTTTTTGGTTCTACTGAAAGAGCCATCCCCAAGGTTTTCATATAGAGCATTGGTTATTTCGTCGGGCCCCTGACAGTTGACAAGGTAAAGATCCCAATCCCCATCCCGATCAAAGTCTATCCAACCCGCCCCGGAACTGTTCATTTTAATCAGGTGGAGATTAGCAAACTCTTCCATGGTTAGCAAGCGGTCACCTGATTTCCAGTATTCCTTTTCTTCTTGGAAAATTGAGTTTAACTCTTCATTGGTGGCAATTCCTTGGACAGTTGGACCAATTTCACACCACCGAGGACGTGGGGCATAATGGACGAAATCAATCCCCGACTCATTTAACATATCCTTAAAAAATATTTTGGTCTTTTCCTGGGCATTCATGGGCCAATTAAAAAGTATTATCACCAAAGTATAAAAATAACGTTTCAACAAGAATTTCATGATTTAAATATTTTCACCCGCTTTTATTATTATAAACTTAGGAGAGTATGATCTCATATAACTTTAGAATTTACTTGATCCATCTAACAAAAAACCACATTTGTGATAAGATGGCTGATGAACGGATGGGAATGATTTTGTTTTATGAACCACTTAATTTAACTTTATCTTTGATGCGGGTAATATGATATTGATGATAACCAAGTTTACCCGAATTTTAGGGTAGAATAAAACAATTGTATATTTTACTAGTAGTTGAAAATTTACTAAAATATAATCATTTCAATTGGGTTTATAGAACAACCCTGTCTTTGAGCATAATTTTTCTTAATACGCGGTGGGAAAGGTTTTTTTGGTATTATATAATTTGTTTATTTTTCTCCACCACCCAATACCCCGCCCCTCTCAATTCCTCTACCGTTTTAAGGTAGGGGGGATTAAATCTTGAAACAACTATACTTTTGTATCAATATTGAAAGTTTTACCTTTTTGTTCTTGGTTCAATCTTTCTTTGTAGGTTACTTTTGGCTATGTGAAACCCCCTCGTTGGTTTGGTTATTTTAAAGACTAAAAAGACAAAGCCTTCAACACACTTTCATTTTATTTCAACCAAAAATGATACAATATTTTTTTAAAGTGATATCAGCAAACATTTTTTCTCAAAGAATACTTACGATTTTTCTATTGTGGGTCTGCAATAATTCTTGGGCGCAAACACCCTCCGCCATCTTTACAGATATAACGGAACAATCGGGGATTGATTTCCGCTATACATTTGGTGATACTACCTACGGAAATATATTAGAAAGCAGCGGTTCCGGTGTATCTGTATTCGATTACGACGGGGATGGGGATCTGGACTTATATATGCTGAATGGAACCTTTCTTAAGGGTATCAGCGACCCTGAGGGTGTTGTGTTCAAAGACACTCCCAATCGACTTTACCAAAACAATGACGATGGAACGTTTACGGATGTTACCCAAAAAGCGGGAGTTGGTGACGTTCACTGGAGCATGGCAGCCGGGGTGCTGGACTACGATAATGATGGTGATGTGGACATTTATCTTTTGAACTATGGCCCGAACGTATTTTACATCAACAATAATGATGGAACTTTCACAGATGTAACTGACTCATTGGGCCTGCGAGGGCCGAAGTCACTGAACGGGTTCACCAAATGGAGCGTAGGGGTGGCCTTCTGGGATTACAATGTTGATGGCGCTATAGACATGATGGTGGGAAACTTTCTCGCCTTTGACCCCAACCATGTTTCATCGACTTTGCCGGACATGATGCCACATCCTGCGGAGTATCGTGGTCAAGCTTCCATGCTTTATCAACAAAATAAAAATGGAAGCTTTACAGATGTCACTAAAGCGATGGGCCTGTATTATCCCGAATCGAAATGCATGGGCTTAACTGTGTTTGACTACGATGATGATGGAGATCTAGATCTTTTCCAGGGTAACGATCATCAAATGAATTTTTTGTTTCGGAATGATGGCCACAATAATTTTCAAGAGGTAGCACAGATTAGTGGAGTTGCAGTCAATGATCAAGGGTTGCAGACCGGCTCCATGCATGGCTCGATAGGCGATATCGATGGAGATGGCTTGATTGATTTATTGGTAACCGATCTGCGTCATGGGTCCCTATACCGAAATCTGGGTTTCAGTCTATTCGAAGATATTACTGAACAGAGTGGGCTGGCCCGCCTATTTACCGGAAAGGGCGTCTGGGCAGCAGCGCTCTTCGATTTTGATAACGACGGAGACCTAGATATATTTTCGGCCAATGGAGTAGCTGAGGAGCTTACTGCACAATATCCTCTACTAGCTGAGAATGATGGTTATGGTCATTTTACAAATATAGGGCCGGAGCATGGTCCTTATTTTACAGAAAAACGTTCCGGGCGCGGTGCGGCTATTTGGGATTTTGATAACGATGGAGATTTAGACATTATTATATCTCACATAGATTTACGCGCCACAGCGACGCTTCTACGCAACGATATCAAAAATAATAATCATTGGCTAGGGTTAATGCTAATTGGAAAAAATGGACCTGCTTCTGCTCTCGGAGCCAAAGTAACTTTATATGTAGGAGAAAAGCGAATAGTAACAACGAATCAGTATGCTACAAGCTACCTCTCATCAAATGACCCACGGATGCATTTCGGCCTTGGGGATCACCACCAAGTAGATCGGTTAGATATTGATTGGCCCGATCAACATACAGACGTTTTTTACGATATTAAAGCTGACCGTTATCTTACAGCTATTCAGAATAAAGGTCTCCGCTAATGTTTTGGATGAAATAGTTCAGGGTAATTTTGGTGAGAATTTTAGACTCGACGTTTACATTGACTTCAATCTTGTTGGCCCTTTAGATAGCCTAAAAGATAAGATCCCGTACGACGAGATGAAATGCTAATGGTTTTACTCATATAATTATTACTAATTTTGCTAATGTAAATACGCATTTTAATAAAATAAGTAACAGTGGAAAATGTGTGGCAAAGCGATAATAATGTTAGAAATAATATAAAGGGTGAAATTCCTATGTTAATAAAAGTGTTATCAATATTAATCTTCCTTCATTTAGGTTTTTCTCAAACTACAGATCCAGTTGCTACATTCTCAATACTTGCCTATGATCCAGAGACTGGGATGATTGGAGGCGCAGTACAATCGAGGGTATTTTCTGTCGGCAATGGTGTTTTATGGGGCAAAGCTGATGTTGGAATGGTTGCAACCCAAGCCTATGTTGATGTGAGTTACGGCCCCAAGGGCTTAAAACTTCTTGAGAAAGGACTTAGTCCAGATGAAGTTGTAAAAACCCTATTAAATAAGGATCCGGACCCAGATCCAGAAGATTGGCCTAAGCTGGCGCGGCAATTTTCTATAATGGATGCAAGTGGAAAAGTTTCTACTCATACTGGAACTAAAGCATCTTATTGGGCTGGCCATAAGTATGGTAAACATTCTAGCGCACAAGGTAATATTTTATCAAGCGAAGAGGTTGTTAATGATATGATCCGTGCTTTTGAAGAAACAAAAGGTCACATATCAATGCGTCTTTTACATGCGCTTGAAGCCGGACAAAAAGCAGGGGGCGACACTCGAGGAATGCAATCTGCTGCGATTTTGATTATGCAAAAGGATGGCGGCGTATGGCTAAATAATGATGTGGTTTTACGACTACAGGTTGATGATAATCCAGAACCAATAAAAGAATTAAGAAGACTAATTGAGAAAGCACATGAACGATTTAATTGGAAATAATACAATGCAAAACGATCAACCTATTCAACGTATAGTGGATTTAACAGATGTTTCTAAAAACATAATATATAATATGTCAGTTGAAGAAGCGCGAAATCTCGTGAAGAATGGTAATGCGAAAGAAGTCCGTAGGATTGATGGTCAATTCGCGTTGGTTGCGGTTAATGGGAAGACAGTGAGATTGGCGCGCTCTATCAGTCGACCACTACGCTATTTTATTGCGAAGCGTAAGGACGGTCCCTGTCTGGTAGCGGCTGATCGGATGGATTTAATTTTTAATTTTTTGAAAAAGGAAGGGTTAGATGACCAATTTCACCCTAGCTATACACGAATGGCGCCGGCACACTATGTGACTGAAATAGAACTTGTGGGATGTCCGGATCCCATCCCTACTCATCATCGTTTTTTTTCTCCTGATAGGAATTCCCTTGATCCCGATATTAATCACATTGGTTTAGTATATATTCAGGCAGTTTATCAAGAGATATATAAATGGCTTCAAAAGGTAGACTCCAAAGTGCCGATTGGTATCTGTTTTTCTGGGGGAATTGATAGTGGGGCCGTGTTCTTGCTAACCTACCATGCAATTAAACAACTCGGGCAAAGCCCAGCAAGACTCAAGGCGTTTTCGCTTGCGATTGATGGCGGTGGCGAGGATTTAGCTCAAGCTTGGGATTTTATGGATGCTATCGGACTTTCTTTGTTTCTGGAACCGATAAAAATTTCTCAAAATGCAGTAAACTGGCAAGAGACAATTCGGATTGTAGAAGATTATAAACCCTTGGACATCCAGGCTGCGACCATGAACCTGGCTTTATGTCAAGGCATACGGGAACGGTACCCAGAATGGGTTTACCTGATGGATGGAGATGGCGGAGATGAAAACTTGAAAGACTATCCGATTGAGGAAAATCCTGAACTGACTGTACGAAGTGTACTAAACAATTTGATGCTTTACCAAGAGGGGTGGGGTGTTGATTCAATTAAGCATTCGATAACTTACTCTGGTGGACTGAGTAGGGCATATACACGGACATATGCCACAACAAGCGCACTTGGTTTCGATGGCTTCAGCCCATACACACTTCCAAATGTGATCGAAGTTGCTGAGGCAATACCATTTGTTACACTCACAGACTGGAGCCACGAGAAGTTGTATCAGCTCAAAGGGGAGATTGTTGCAAAGGGTGTAAAAGCGATCACCGGTCTGAATATGCCTGTTTTTCCTAAACGGCGGTTTCAGCATGGAGTAATTTCAAAAGGGATGTTTGCAAATTTATTCCCTTTAGAGCAGACTGTCTATCGTCGAACATTCCAAGAACTTTATGAATGATATTTCACCGGTTATAATCAATGATAAATGGGTACTAGCCCAGCGCTCTGCAAAAAACCATGTAAACCCCCAACGTCCTTATGACTTTTTTTTAGATAAAGAACGAACGCCAAATGGTCAGGTAGAAGATGTAGCTACCATATTTCTGACGAATAAGGAGTGTCCATACCGCTGTTTAATGTGTGATCTTTGGAAGAATACGACAGATCAACGTGTATCTGATGGATCTATTCCTATGCAAATTCAGTGGGCTATGGATCATCTTTCCATTGTTCAACATATTAAGCTATATAACAGCGGAAATTTTTTTGACGGACAAGCAATACCTCCGGCTGATATTCCCAAGATCGCAGAGTTACTAAAAACCCACAAGACAGTTACCATTGAAAATCATCCCAAACTGGTGGATGAGCGCTGTGTGGCATTTAATGATCTGCTCCACCCCAACTTACATGTTGCAATGGGCTTGGAAACTGTTCATCCCACTATACTTGAGCAACTCAACAAACGGATGACACTAAAAGATTTTGATCACGCTACAACCTATCTTGTTAAGAATGACATTTCGGTCAGAGCATTTATTCTTCTACGACCCCCATTTCTTACTGAAATCGAAGGGGTGAAGTGGGCCAAAAAATCCATTAATTATGCTTTTAATGCTGGAGTTGAGTGTTGTGTGATTATTCCCACCCGGGGAGGAAATGGTGCCCTTGAACAACTCCAAAAAACCCAACAGTTTTTTCCACCAAAAATTGAATCACTGGAAGAAGTACTAGAATTTGGTATCCAACTAAACCATGGACGTGTATTTGCCGACCTGTGGGATATAAATACATTTTCACAGTGTGAAAAATGTCGCGAGAAACGCAATGAAAGAATGGGTCAAATGAATATAACTCAGGAATATAGTCCACCAGTAAATTGTGATTGTGGTATCTCATAATAACTAGGGAGACTTCTGTGTTTTCTGATTAAGTTTGATATCAATTTGAAGAATAAATCAGAAGCAAAATTGAACTTAAAAAAACAATCTATGAATCCACTTCGAACAAACTTCATACCCCTCTCTCAGGTAAGACCTCAGGTCTTGCAAAAGTAAGACGAGGCATGAAATTCAATTTAATATTTTTCGAGCAACCTCTTTAATGAATCTCAAATTAAGGTATAATGTGATTATTACAGCAGGGGCGTTATTACTTGTATTTTTCAGTAGTTGTGAAAAAAAAGTTGATTTAACGCAAGCAACAAATGATATCATCACAGCTAGAACAGTCGGGCTAGCCTATTTGGAAGAAAACTTATTGGATGAGGCTGAAAAAAAGTTTATCACTTTGATTCAACTCGCACCTGAGGAAGCGATGGCCTACGCAAATTTGGGTTTGGTTTATTTTAGGATGGGTAGGTATTCTAAAGCTGAAAATCAGGTAAAAAAGGCCTTATCAATAGATTCAAACGATCCGGATATTCGGCTAATTCTGTCTGAGATTTTTATGCTAACACAACGGGAAAATGACGCTCTCAAAGTTCTTAAGACGACGTTGGAACAAACACCTGATCATGTCAAAACACTGTATAAAATTGCCGAACTCTATGATAGACAGCTCTACATCTCTCCCAATGATATTGATGTCCTGAACAAACGAGAGCAATATCTTAGAAAAATTGCAGAATTGGCACCGGCCAATATTCCGGTTCGAATTCAACTTATAGAAATTCAGCTTCGCTTGGATAAGACTGATACGGCCTTGATGCATATGGAACAGATTGAACAACAAATGCCGGACATCCCAAAAGAGGCCTTAGTATTTTTTGACAAAGCGCTTATGTTAATGAGAGCATTAGAAAACGAGAAGGCGCTCACGCAGGTCCAAATTGTCCATAATATTTTAAAAGTAACGAAATTATATCAGGCAGGAATTACGGATTTGAAAGGCGCCGGCGGCCACCGAAGTGGCTTGCCAGTACTGACCTTCAGCCAAGATCTATCCTTGCGCATTAACGACCAGAAATCAATAATTAATGCAATACGGTTTAAGGATGTAACCACCAATGCAGGATTGGATATAATACAAAGAGGAAAGGAAAAAATATCCACTACCTCAGGAAAAGAAGCTGTGCTTGCTCTTGCTGATTATGACAATGATGGAGATCAAGATTTATATGTGACAAGTTTTATTCATAACAAAACCGAAAGCATTAACTATCTATTTAGGAATGATATGGGCCAGTTTGTTGATGTTTCTGCCGAAGCCGGGATCAAGCATAGCGGCAAAGACATGGCGGTCCTTTTTGCGGATTATGATAACGATGGATACTTGGATATCTTTGTCGCCAATACAGATTCCAATAGACTTTATAAGAATATAGATGAGGGAAAATTTAGCAGCGTTGAGATGAATTTTGGTTCGTTAGATTCTTCCCTTGGTTATGCAGCTCTCTTTGCAGACTTTGATCATGAGGGTGATTTGGATCTTTTTCTTGCAACGACAGGAAGAAACCGACTGTACCGAAACAATCTGGATGGCACATTTACAGAGCTTTCGAAGAAGATGGGCATTGCAGGTGGGAATGTTCTTAGCCGAGACGCAATATTCGGCGACTTTGATGAAGATGGTGATCTTGACCTTTTTGTCGTGAATGAAGATACAAGCAATCAATTATATACTAACTTAAGACAGGGTCGTTTTATAGAGACTACGGAGGCAAGTGGGTTAACAAGCGATGGAAACTCAGGATCAGCGACAGTTGGAGATTACAATAACGATGGATTCTTGGATCTGTTTGTAACGGCGATGTCAAATGGCAGTAATTATTTATATAGAAACAACGGCAATGGCACTTTTGAAAAGGATGTAACGCAGATAGAATTATACCAAGCACTCGATAATATTATTGGTTTGGATGTTTGCTTTTTTGATTTTGATAATGATGGGTTTCTCGATCTTCTAGTTGTGGGCGAACAAGATGAAAAACGAGAAAATGGAAGTGGTATTCGACTTTTTCACAACGATGGGACTGGAAGCTTTAAAGATATATCAACCATTTTGCCTCCGGATTTAACTTCTGGCTACCGTATTGCAGTTGCTGATTACAATGAAGACGGTGATATGGATATTTTTATTACCGGAATTAATGGTGGTGTCAAACTTTTAAGGAATGATGGGGGTAATATCAATAAATACCTAAAAGTTCAACTGGTTGGACTCAGAGCTGGAAGTGGAAAAAATAATCACTTTGGTATTGGTTCTAAACTTGAGGTTAGCGTGGGCGATCTTTATCAAATGCGAGTCGTTACTGAACCAGTGACCCATTTTGGTATTGGTCAGAAATTAAAAGCCGATGTTGTACGGATACAGTGGCCGAATGGCGTGCCTCAAAATTTGTTTTATCCTGGGAGCGATCAAGATATAGTTGAAAGTCAGATTCTGAAGGGCTCGTGCGTTTTTTTATATGCATGGAATGGTCAAGAATACGAATTTGTAACAGATGTTTTATGGCGAAGCGCATTAGGGATGCCTCGTGGTATTATGGGAGGAACTACGATCTACGCCTTTCCGAATTCGGCTGATGAGTACTTGAAAATCCCGAGGGATATAATTAAGGCTAAAGATGGAAAATATTCTTTTCAGTTTACAGAGGAGCTATGGGAGACACCTTATTTAGACCAAATTAAACTCATCGCCTTAGACCATCCGGACAGTGTGGACATTTTTATCGATGAGCGATTTTTTCCGCCACCGTTCCCTACACCGCACATCTACGCTGTTAGTGAAAAGTTTATTCCCAAATCAGCTATGGATGAAAAAGGAAATAATGTCATCGAAAAGATTAGGGAACAGGATGATAAATATGTTTCAACTCTTATGCCGGAAAAATTTCAGGGAGTAATGACTATGCATGATCTTATACTTGATTTAGGAGAATTATCACAGGCAGAGCAGATCGTTCTTTTCTTGAATGGCTGGGTATATCCCACAGATGCCAGCATAAACGTATCCATGTCCCAGTCGGACAAAATAAAAACAATTCCCCCAATCCTCCAAGTTGTAGATCGCAATGGTCACTGGAAAACGGTAATTGACAATTTAGGTTTTCCAATGGGGAAGAAAAAAACCGTTATCGCCGATCTTACCGATAAGTTTTTGTCCGAGGATTACCGGGTTAGGATTCGTACTAATATGCAGATTTACTGGGACTACATTTTCTTTTCAACAGAGGAAGTAAAAACCACAGTTCAAAAAACAGTGCTTCAGCCTATTTCTGCCGAAATTCATTATCGAGGTTTCTCTAGAGTATATCGTAAAGGGGGCCGATATGGTCCCCATTGGTTTGACTATAACGATGTATCCATTGAGCAAAAATGGCGGGATTTGACTGGAGATTATACCCGTTATGGTGATGTTCTCCCACTCTTATTGGATTCTGATGACATGTATGTGATCCTAAATTCCGGAGATGAAATAACGGTGACTTTTGATGCGGACATACCTTCTACTATTAACCGCGGGTGGACCAGGGACTTTTTAATTTATACTGATGGTTGGCTCAAAGACGGCGACTTAAACACTGCCCAGGGACAAACTGTGTTACCGCTCCCATTCCACGGAATGTCAAGTTACCCATTTGGAGAAGGCGAAAATTATCCAATTGATTATAAACATAGACTATATCTTAACAATTATAATACAAGAAAAGTCACTAACGAAAATTATCGCCGAGTGTTGTGGCAGTAAGCATAAGAATTGCAAAAGACCATAGATGACAAATTATACGGCAAAGAAAATCATTTCAACGAGCTCTAATGAATTCCCCCATGCTTTTTGTCAAAACACTCAATCAAATATTTTTTGGAAAATTATACAATGTTGAATTAATCGCACGAATAAAGTGCAATCCATTATATAAAACTACATTGAGAATTTACAGGAAAGTAGCCTTGCAATATTTAAAACGCCTGTCCAAAGAATACAGCATTGAGGAATAATCCATTTGTCCCATACCAAAAAGCCCGAAAGTTTGGATTATCCGCAAAAAGCACGACATGCCCCCGGCCCTGTCTGCGCGCAATGATGGATGCGCTTCCTTTTATTTC
>DUAA01000202.1 GCA_012961055.1 Nitrospinaceae bacterium | reverse complement strand
GGAAGTACGAGTGAGCTCCCTATGAACCCCTGAGTTCGCTATCATTCTAAAAATCTTATTGTTATCGTTAAACTTGATTACGACGCATTTAAGAAAGAATAGGGTCGCGAATTTTATTCATAGCGGAAATATAAAAGTTTTTACTTTTAAAATATTGATTTAAAAAGTATTACAGCGATTTCACCTATAAAATTTTCTTTTGCAAATCCCCAAAAACTCTCTTTCCATAACTTGACATCAGCACCAACCAATCTTATTTACTGAGCATGGTTGCAAAGAATAACCCCCATTTACTTAAACTGGTAAATTTAAAAGATTTCATAAAAAGATTAGGAAAGGATTATAACTCATGGGAAAAATCATAGGCATAGATCTTGGCACCACCAATTCAGTGGTCGCTGTCATGGAAGGAAGCGAACCGAAAGTAATTCTTAATGAAGAAGGGAGCCGAACCACCCCTTCCGTAGTCGCATTCACAAAAGAAGGTGAAATTTTGGTGGGACAGGTTGCAAAAAGACAGGCCATCGCTAACCCAGAGAATACGATTTTTTCCATTAAACGTTTCATGGGCCGATCCCTCAATGAGGTATCTGAAGAGATGAAAATGGTTCCATACGAGGTTATTCAGGGATCCAATAATGAAGTAAGAATAAAAGCGGGAGGCAAGTCTTATACTCCGCCTGAAATATCCGCCATGATTCTGCAAAAATTAAAGAAATCCGCAGAAGCCTATCTGGGTCAACCTGTTACTGAAGCAGTTATCACCGTACCCGCCTATTTCAATGATGCGCAACGTCAAGCAACCAAAGACGCAGGTAAAATTGCAGGGTTGGAAGTTAAGAGGATTATCAATGAGCCCACTTCCTCGGCCTTGGCTTATGGGCTAGACAAGAAAAAAGACCATACCATTGCTGTATACGATTTCGGCGGTGGAACTTTCGATGTGTCCATTCTTGAAGTCGGTGATAATGTGGTTGAGGTCAAAGCTACCAATGGAGATACCCATCTCGGCGGCGACAACTTCGACCAACGCATTATCGACTGGCTCGTCAGCGAGTTCAAGAAAGACCAGGGAGTCGATCTTTCCAAAGATAATATGGTTCTACAAAGGCTAAAAGAAGCGGCTGAAAAGGCCAAAGTCGAACTCTCAACCACTAACGAGACTGACATCAACCTTCCTTTCATCACTGCAGATGCGGGAGGACCCAAACATTTAAACATCAAACTGTCCAAGGCAAAATTTGAGTCAATGGTGGACGATTTGATCGAAAAATCCAAAATACCCTGTATTCAAGCTATGAAAGATGCTGGCGTAAAAGCCGACCAGGTTCATGAAGCAGTTTTAGTTGGGGGCTCTACAAGAATTCCTAAAGCGCAAGAACTGGTTAAAAACCTCTTTGGGAAAGAACCTCACCACGGAGTGAACCCGGATGAAGTAGTTGCCTTAGGTGCCGCGGTTCAAGCAGGTGTCCTTTCCGGTGATGTAAAAGATATTCTTCTTCTTGATGTCACCCCTCTTTCTCTTGGAATTGAAACTCTAGGTGGGGTCACCACAAAACTTATTGAGCGTAACACAACCATCCCCACTCGCAAGTCGGAAACTTTCTCGACTGCATCTGATAATCAGCCCTCAGTAGAAATTAATGTTATCCAGGGTGAACGAGAAATGGCGAAAGACAACCGAACTCTCGGAAAATTCCATCTTGATGGAATCCCACCTGCACCGCGTGGCGTCCCGCAGGTTGAAGTGACTTTTGACATTGATGCTAATGGTATTATTCATGTAGCAGCCAAAGATAAAGGTACCAATAAAGAACAAAAAATTACCATAACGGACTCAACAGGATTAAGTGATAGTGATATCGAACAAATGGTAAAGGATGCTGAAACTAATGCCGAGGCGGATAAGGAAAGACGAGAGAAAATTGATGTTAAAAATCAACTTGATTCTGTCATTTACAGCACAGAAAAAACTATAAAAGAGAATAAGGACAAGCTCAAAGAAGAGGATATTAAAGAAGTCGAAGAAGCCATAGAAGAAGCCAAAAAGCACCTTGAAGGCGAAATACCCGCTATGAAGGAGCAACTGGAAAAAGTCAACGAGGTGGCCCACAAAATGGCTCAAAACATGTATTCTCAAACGCAGGAGACAGGCGAAACTCCAAGCGATGGTGACACCCCTGATGACGCATCTAGCAACACGGATGCTGGCTCCGAAAACGGTGCTAAGTCTGAAGATGACGTTGTCGATGCCGAATTTGAGGATGTCGGGAAAAAATAACTCACCAATGCGCGTGCCCTCGAATTCTTCGAGGGCACGATTTTATCCTTCAACTATCAGAAGCAACCCCTATGGCAAAAAACAAATCAAAATCTAAAGCAAAACAACAAGACGACCCTGAAGTTATTATTGTCGACAAAAGATCTTCCATTCTTGAAGAGGAACATGAAGATGTTAGCTTTGACGCGAATGATCGCCTTCCTACTTATGTGGAGCGTCTCAAGCAAGAGGCAGAGGAAAAAGATAAACGCCTTCGGGAATATATTGCCGCCTACAAAGTAAAGTCGGGAGAAGACGATGAGTTCCGAGATCGTCTCGAAAAAGATAATGAAATTCGTCTCGATCAGTTCAAAGCAAATCTGTTCTCACGGTTGATCCCTATTCTCGATAACTTGACCAGAGCCATTCAAACCACTGACGCAAATAAGGATTTTGATAG
>DUAA01000201.1:8242-16399 GCA_012961055.1 Nitrospinaceae bacterium | reverse complement strand
CCACCTATGATGTCTATTGGCGGGCAACCGTTGTTATTAGCTGATACAGCTTTGATTCTCATTTGTGTCAGACAATCCAAAAGATCCGCTAGAGGTCGCTCGCGCATTCGCTCATCACCATCCAGCCGGATTTTTCCAGGTGCCAGTGTGGACAAAGTGGTCAGAAAACGCATGGCGGTGCCGGCATTTCCGATAAAAATATCTTCGTTAGGAACAGACAACTTCCCACTCTTGCCCGAAACAATAAAGGCTTCTTTTTCTTCTTGAACAGAGACCCCAAAGGCTTTCAGTGCTCGGATCATGTATTTTGTGTCATCGCTGACCAGAGGCTTTTCCAACCGGCATTCACCATCGGTGAGTCCCGCAATCAACAGTGCCCGGTTGGTGTAGCTCTTTGAACCGGGAATGGTGATGACTGTTTGAAGGTTTTGTACTGGTTTAATTTCTATCAAGGTCTATCAAAAATTGAAGGTCAAAATAAAGGGGGATGAGTTGCAAAACCAGAAATATTGAGTTATTACAGGTTTCTTTCAATATAACACATAAGAAGCCTAACGGTAATCGTTCGCTCTTTCTGGTTCTGCCCTATTTCTACTGGCCGGTGGCCAGTTGTTTCGTATAGAGGATTCTGATATGATCATGTTTTCTTGAGTGAATTAGGGGAGATTCTATTATGTCTATGTATTTAAAGGATCTTCTGCGCTAGGGAGTGAGTATGGCAGGAGGTAAAAAAGAATCTTTATGGTACCGAATATGGGACCACCGGTCGATTAAAGAGAAGCAGCGTTTGCGATCACTTATTCCTTATTTCATGTATGGAGTCGCTGTTTTTTACGGGATCATTTATTTGTCAATTCTCAATGAGATCAATCGAGAAAGGACAGGGACCACTGTTAAAACCTGGTTTGGTGGGGATAGTCAGGCAATTATTGATGCTCGTGAAAGCGAAGAAGCGGAAATTAAAAATAGTTTTAAATCCATGCGCAAACGTGTCTCCGGCGGGCACTAGCCAGCGTAACGCTGGACTCAAATGGCAATAGCTTGATTTGGCGAGAAACCGTTTTTTTCGGCTTAATAAGCTCTTGCTCTATTCCCCTGATAAGGGGGCTAGGGAGGTTAACTTTTCTCCCTTTTCCGTCTTTAAAGAAGGGTTGATCTGCTATGAAACGTTTAATCTTTATTTCAAATTGGTTTTACCAGTTTTCCCTTAGCCTTTGGGTTGGCGGGATGTTTCTGCTTGGTATTCTGGTTGAAATCATGGTGCGGATTAATTTAAAAGATCAGCCGCAAGTTGCCAGCACTATCATGAACAAGGTCATGGATGTTTTTAATATCCATATCATTTATACCTGTATCACGTTTATGGTATTGGCCGAGATGATCAAGTTTCTGGTGGCTAAATACAGTTCGGTGGGTTACGAGCCACAAGTGGTGACCAAACGAAAATATACCCGGGAAGTGTGTCTGGTTGTTATGATAGTTCTAGCTTTGTATATTGGCAGTGTTCTCAGGCCGGAAATGCATGCGATGGATAAGCTCAAAAAAGCCAATCCCGCAGACCAGAAACTGCAAATTCAGTTTGACCGTTACCATTCCCAGTTGACTTGGTTTTATACCGTGAACATGATCCTGGGTTTGACATTGTTCTATATTAATGGCAAAGAAATGGCTCGCTTCTCCACCAGGAGTGGGGCCAGCGTGCAATGACTTTCTTATGCTAGCAAGGAGTTATCTCGATTCAACAAGTGATAAGTATTTGCCTCCCCTGTTAAGGGGTGTTGCCCGAATAAAGTGTGGCTACGGCTTATTAAGCCAAAAGGTCCCTTACCCGCGATGTAAAAACATTGCCAGTTATGAGCAGAGGTTCTCTGCTTGAATGCAAAAAAGTATTATTCAGTGTTTCCGCAAAAACTATCCATATTCCTTAAATGGTTGTTGTCGTGTTCCATTTTTTTTCTTTATTTTGGAACGTGGACAGCTTTCTCATTTGCTGACCAGGCAGACTTTGACCAAAAGCAGTATGACCCGTCATATAAAAAGCCCGATCAACTAGAGAAATCTAGGGTTGTCCAGCAAGGTGACACCGATGCTTCTGATATGGCCTACGTTCGAGGGGGCAAGTTTGTCCGCGGCTCCAATTTTGAACAGAACAAAGCGGCATTAATAAGGTGCAAAAAGTTTGATATATCCTGCAGGCTTTGGTGGTTCTCCGATGAATACCCCCTTAAACTGGTTAAGCTGGAAACCTACTTGATAGATATCTACGAAGTGACTAATCAAAAATACTTGGAGTTTGTGCAAGCAACTGGACATCCCCCTGCTTTGGATGCATCTTGCACCTCCGATGCCTGTAAGGAAGGAAATTTATGGGAAGGCGATTCTTTTCCGAGAGTCATTCGTAACCAGCCTGTCACGCAGGTAAACTGGTATGATGCGGAAGCCTACTGCAAATGGAGAGGGAAACGTTTGCCCACCGAAGCAGAGTGGGAAAAGGCTGCTCGCGGCCCAAGTGGGAGCATGTACCCATGGGGAAACCGTTCGCCCAAAGGCAGGGCCACGTACAAGCGAAAATGGAAAGAGTTTTATACCATGACAAATGTTGGAACATTCCCTGGTGGAGTTTCTGTTTACGGGGTACACGATATGGCAGGGAATGTTTGGGAATGGGTGAGCGACTGGTATAGTCGCACCTATTATACTCATGGAACTATAAATAATCCCCAAGGCTGGGAAGAGGGAGAGTTTAAATCCCTCCGAGGTGGATCCTGGGTCAATAATTCCGACACCCTGAGGAGCGCTTTTCGCCGATGGAGTCAACCTGATGTAAAGTTCAACGATACCGGCTTTCGTTGTGCCAAGTCGGTATCTCCTGAAATGGAAATCAAATAATTATCCATGACTGATAAACCAAAACGATCTGATGAGTTGACCGATCGGGAACGTGAGCTGTTAAAGCCTTACCTCTCAGATGTGGATGCCAATGTGTTCGCTCTGGAGAACCTGAACCCTGAGGTGATTGGTGGAGCGCTTGCTCGCTACAGTCGGGCTCCGACAGGATTTAAGGAAACAGTCGTGCGTGAGTTTTTGAACCCGGATGGCAGTCCCAACGATGTCAAAGGATCGCAGATGATCGACCGGGTGGTAAATAAATTCGGCGATGAGTCGGTGGCTGAGTTGGCAGTAGCCCCCCTGTGCATAGAAGAAATTTCCAACCTGATGACTAAAGTCATCGAAGATTGCAGGATTGGCGGATCGCCCATTGAAGAGTCGACTCGCTATGTTCTATATGATGTCAAAAAGAACGGGCGTTGGCGTTACGTGTGTCCAGTCAATGTCAAGGCATCCGGGTTGGGAAAAGCTTTTGTGGCCAACATGGATTATATTTTTGAAACCTATGCCCGGATGGTAGAACCCATGCAGGCACTGTTTCGTAAGCGTCTAACGCAGGATGCTTTTGAAATTGAAGTGGAGAGGGATGGAAATATTCAAAGGGCAGGGCTGAATGCTCTTGCCGGCGCTAACGAAATCAAAGCTCATCGTATTGCCTATAATTTTACCATTCGTAGTGCGGCGTGTGATGTGATCCGCTGTATTCTTCCAGCATGCACTCAGGCCAATGTGGGTTTGGTGGGTAACGGACGGTTTTTCTCTAGCCTGATCACCAAGCTGTTGTCGAGTGATTTATGTGAAGCCCATGAACTTGCTGAATCGATTCGAAAAGCCCTCAATACTCAGATTCCGACTTTCATAAAGAGAGCGGGACGAAATGCCTATGTAGCAGATAATCACCAGAAAATGAGAGAATTATGCCGGGGGTTTTTTTCATCTATCGAGATTGAAAGCTCAGCGGAAGTGGAGTTGCTGGATGATAAACCGCAAGCCCAGTGGGTTAATTTACTGTCTAATATGATTTTCCCTTATGTTCGCCATTCTTCCATGCAGATCCGCAGAGTTGTGAATTCCTTACCTGAAGAACGTAAAAGACAGATCTTTGAGACCTATATGGGATCGCGGCAGAGCAAGCGCGATCGCCCCGGCAGGGCTTTAGAATATGGCTATCCCATTCAGTTTGATATTCTTGCAGGGTTCGCCGAGTATCGTGATCTACAACGGCATCGCATGCTCACCCAACAAAGACAGGAATTAGGCATTGATCTGGGTTATTCGGTGCCGGAGGAAATAGATGAAATCGGCATGGGCTCGGATGTGCAGGAATGTTTCGAACGAACCGAATCCTTGCACCGCGACTTGAAGCGGACTGGAATGGAGCAGGAAGCTCAATATGCCACCTTGTTCAACCATTTCATTCGCTGGAATATGGGCATGAACCTCAGGGAGTTAGGCCATCTTGTGGAACTTCGAACTCAGAAAGCCGGTCATCCCAAATACCGGCGCACGGCACAAATGATGGCCCGCCTTTACCTCAAACGCAATCCTGAGATGGAACCGGTCCTTCAATTTGTGGACTATAACGACTACGATGGCGGTATCACCCGCGCGGATCAAGAGGCTCGCACCGCCCGCAAAAGCCTCGCTTCCAACCTCTTCGATGACCAGGATGACTAACCGCTAGGCACCAGCATGACGCTGGGCTCAAATTGCAATAAATCTGTCTGCTAACAACCGTGTTCTCGGCTCAAAGAGCTCTTGCCCAATTTCCCTCTCTTCATGGGGGAGATCTTTGTGTAAGGCGAGAAAACTGAGAAGGTGAAATGGTTCGAGAGTCTCAGCATGACAACAGAAGGGTTTTTTAGGGGAATACTTAGAAAAATTTGCAATTTTATGGTAGCCTATGCGCTTTGATAATCCCCCCAACCCATTCATTAACTGAGAGAGAAAAGTGATGAAGATTGGTATTCCTAAAGAAGTTCATGCTGGCGAAAAACGGGTGGCGACCACCCCGGATGTCGCAAAGCAGCTTATCAAACTGGGCTTTGAAGTTGCGATAGAGGCGGGTGCGGGTTCCGCTGCAAATTATTCAGATGCTTCTTACGTCGAAGCAGGCGTAACGGTTATCACAAGCACCAAGGAGGTCTGGACTGAAAGCGACATTATTTTAAAAGTCCGTGGCCCGGAACTGAATCCGGACCTGAACACCGAAGAGGTGGACCTGCTTAAAGAGAACCAGGTTTTAATATCGTTTCTCTGGCCAGCTCAAAATCCCGAACTACTCAAAAAATTAGCAGACAAAAAAGTCATCGCTATGGCCATGGACATGATCCCGCGTATATCGCGTGCTCAGAAAATGGATGCGCTCAGTTCGATGGCGAATATAGCGGGTTACCGAGCAGTGGTTGAGGCCGCTCAACATTTTGGCCGATTTTTCACCGGGCAGATCACTGCTGCAGGTAAAGTTCCACCGGCTATAGTTATGGTGATTGGTGCAGGCGTTGCCGGTCTTGCCGCAATCGGTGCTGCAAAAAGTATGGGTGCCATTGTGCGGGCTTTTGATACCCGACCGGAAGTGAAAGAACAAATCGAGAGCATGGATGCCGAATTCCTGGAACTTGATTTTGAAGAAGATGCTTCAGGCGCTGGCGGATACGCGAAGGTGATGAGTAAAGAATTTATCGAAGCCGAAATGGCCCTGTTCGCCGAGCAGGCGAAGGAAGTGGATATCATTATCACCACAGCGTTGATTCCCGGAAAACCGGCACCTGAACTGATCCTGGAAGATCATGTTGTCGCCATGAAAGACGGAAGTGTGGTTGTAGACCTTGCAGCCGAGCAGGGGGGTAACTGCAAATTGTCTGAAGCAGGTAAAGTGGTCAAGAAGCATGGAGTTTCCATTATCGGATACACCGACCTGCCCAGCCGGATGGCGGCGCAGGCCAGTCAGTTATATGGAACGAATTTGCGCCACTTGCTCACGGATATGTGTAAAGAAAAAGACGGAATCATCAAAGTCGATTTTGATGACGAAGTGGTTCGAGGAGCTACGGCTGTCAAGGAGGGTCAGATCACCTTCCCACCGCCTGCGCCAAAACTTTCGGCGGCTCCTCCTAAACCAGCAGAAAAACCGGCGGAACCGGTAGTCGTCGAGGAAGAAGAACCCTCGGTGATGGGACCTCTTATTACCTTCGGTGTAGGAGCTCTTGCCTTATTGGGATTGGGTGCTGTTGCGCCTGTATCCTTCATGGCCCATTTTACGGTTTTTGTTCTGGCCTGTTTTGTGGGCTATATGGTGATCTGGAATGTGAAAGCGGCTTTACACACCCCACTGATGAGTGTGACCAACGCCATAAGCAGTATCATTATTATTGGCGCTATTCTACAGATCAGTTCGGGGGATAACATAATCATGTGGGTGGCAGCGTTTGCGGTACTGATCACCTCGATAAATATTGTAGGCGGATTCGCAGTAACGCGCCGCATGCTAGAAATGTTTCGCAAATAGGAGGCGATGAAATGAGTCAGGGTTTAGTAACCGCCTCTTATGTAGGGGCAACCATTCTTTTTATTTTAGCGCTAGGCGGATTGAGCAATCAGGAAACTTCAAGGAGGGGTAACCTGTATGGCATGATCGGCATGATCATTGCTCTCGTAGCAACTATTTCGGGAGTTACGGGCAATATTGAAATTTTGCTGGTGGCAATGCTGATTGGGGGTACTATTGGTCTGATTTTGGCAAAGCGGATTCAAATGACCCAAATGCCGGAACTGGTCGCCAGTTTACACAGTCTCGTGGGGTTGGCCGCTGTCATGGTTGGGTTTGCCAGCTTCATGGACCCGGATGCACATTTCACCGGAGTTGAACTCACCATTCATAACGTTGAAATCTATTTGGGAGTTCTAATTGGAGCAATCACGTTCTCGGGCTCCATCATTGCTTTCGGAAAGCTCAGCGGAAAAATCACTGGTAATGCCATGTTATTGCCGGCACGGCATTGGCTCAACCTGGGATTATTGTTTGCCTCAATCTGGTTGTGTGGCAGTTTTGTTGAGCAATCCGCAGCAGGAGATGGAATGATGCCCCTGGTGATCATGACGGGAATCGCTTTATTATTCGGGATTCATATGGTCATGGCCATCGGCGGAGCGGATATGCCAGTGGTGGTTTCCATGCTCAACAGTTACTCGGGTTGGGCTGCTGCGGCAACCGGCTTCATGCTCAGTAACGATCTGCTCATTGTGACCGGGGCATTGGTTGGTAGTAGTGGTGCTATCCTGAGTTATATCATGTGCAAAGCTATGAACCGAAAATTCATTTCAGTTATAGCCGGAGGTTTTGGTACGACAACAGGCGGTGGTTCTTCTTCTGCTGAAGAAGGCGAACAAGGGGAAGTGGTTGCGATACATGCCCCTGAGGTTGCCGAACTGTTGACCGGAGCGAAAGAAGTCATGATCATTCCTGGTTATGGCATGGCTGTAGCCCAGGCCCAGCATATTGTGTGTGAGATCACCAAATCGCTGAGAGCTAAGAAAGTGAACGTGCGGTTTGGTATCCATCCTGTTGCCGGGCGTATGCCAGGGCATATGAATGTATTGCTTGCGGAAGCCAAGGTTCCCTACGATATCGTATATGAAATGGACGAAATCAATGATGATTTTCCAAATATAGATGTTACCGTTGTCATTGGAGCCAACGATATTGTGAATCCTTCTGCTCTTACCGATCCAAACAGTCCCATTGCGGGTATGCCGGTTTTGGAATGTTGGAATGGTAATATCACAATTGTACTGAAACGCGGTATGGCTACCGGGTATGCGGGAGTACAAAATCCGTTATTCTTTAAAGAGAACACCCGAATGTTGTTTGGCGATGCCCGAGCTAGCCTGGACGAAGTTTTCAAAAATCTGTAAAGATCACGTGTTTCCCCTGTCGTCTTTCGGGACGACAGGTTTTTTTTTAGGGAATGGTGAAGGCTAAATTTCCTTTTGAAGAGGGCACGAGAATAAGGTTGCGGGAATAATCAAAAGAGATGCCTGCCGGAGCCAGGATATTTTCCCGCACGATTTCTGTTCGAGAGAAATTGCGAATCCTGTAAATTTTTCCTGCCGTTTTATCGGAGACTAACAAGTTACTGTCCCGCCCCCAAGCTATTCCATTTAAACTTTTGAATGCCGTTTTTGTATGGATCACGACTGTGATCTTTTTATCCGGCCCGATTCCAAAAATTCTCCCGGTGGCCCGGGTCACAACAATCAAGCGACTGC
>DUAA01000201.1:0-8116 GCA_012961055.1 Nitrospinaceae bacterium | reverse complement strand
TAAAGGTTATCTTCCGCATCGAAAGCCAAACCTCTTAACCGCTTGGCGCCGATTCCAGTTAAATCGATATGGCCGAGAGGCTTCCCGTTATTCTTGTCGAACCAACGCAAGGAGTCGATGTCGGTGACATATATGATATTGCCCTTGAGAGCCAGTCCATCAGGAGCGTTCAGGGTTATTTGTGGGTCTCCTCCACGGATATTCAACAGGGTTTTCCCCGATGAATCGAATTTTAAAATAAAGCCGTTGTTGTCACGACTGATGGGATTGCCGCTGATGTTGGAAATAAAATAATTTTCCAGGGCCGGGTCAACGATAAAACTTGCAGGACTTTTTAATCAATCCACACGAAAAGCCTCGGCAGGGTGTGGGATTAATATAAAGATGATTAGTAATTTTGCTAAAATAGATTTCATAAGACGAGTTTTAATGGACTCCAACAGTATCCTTAAGAACCTCAGTACTATTGTTTTATGCAGTAACAGCCTCCTGTTGAGGTTGTATGAGACTCCAGATGAACCCGAAGCCAACGCACTAACTAACTTTTAGCATAACAAAATTTATAACGATTTAATCAAAGCATATATGCCCGAATCACAAAGTAAAAGCACCATATATCTAGGTATGGGATTAATGAGCCTGACAGGCCTGGCAATGGGCTGGGTGGTGCACAGCCCTCTATTGATGGTCGTTGCCGGAGGTTTAGGTCTGGTGATAGGCGGGTTCATCGGCTGGTTGGGCGGCCGACTTTTTATGGTCATCATCTGCCTGGGCGTATTGCTGGGGGCTTATTTAGGCTACCGCACGGGAGACCAGGATATCCTCATTATCGCCGCAGGCAGCGGTGGTGCTATCGCCGGTTTCATGGGTGCACAAATCCAATCATTTTTTCCCCGCCACTAGGCTTGGGGCTACGATATTCCCTTCCATAATTTTCATGCCCCGAAGGGGTACAATGAGCAATAGCTTTTATTTGGCGAGGAAAGAGTAATCTCGGCTGAAAGAGATGCTGCCCCGTTCCCTCCCACGGGAATGGGTGGCAAGCAGAGAGTTGTTGTCGGCTTAACCAGTCCTTGCCAATTGCCTCCCATGCGATATCTCTTTTCACTTGTCTTCGTGCCCCGAAGGGGTACTAGAGGCTCCGGCAGGAGTGGCCCACATTCTGTTGATGCGGTTAAAATCGAACAGGATATTTTGGTCCCAGAACTTTTCCTGATCTTTGATGATCTTGTGGTAGGTCCAAATCTTTTTGCCGCTATGTTCCCACTTCCGGTCTGGTTCGCCGAGGACTTCTAACAATTTCTCTTTTTTGCGGTTCATGAAAGTGGATTCGAATTCGATGATGGTAAAGATTTTTTTTTCATCCTGTTTTTTTTCAATCTCTTCAGCCGCCCATGCGTTGAAGGAAAAAAATAGTAGGACACAAAAAATAAAACCAGCTATTTTGGATGGGATCACTAAAAAAACTCCTTATTTATACAAGTTGGCGACAAATTTTTCATAACCGTTATAGAGAATGGTCGGGCGAATTTCCCCAGTGCCAATCATTTTCTCACGGGTTTGCGGCCAGCGCGGGTGCGGGATACGTGGGTTCACGTTGGCGGTGAAACTATATTCTAATCCTTGCAACGTATTCCAGAAAGTTGCAGGACGATAATCGACCAATTCGATCTTAATGATGGATTTAATATTTTTGAATCCATATTTCCAGGGAACAACCAGACGAATTGGTGCGCCATGTTGTTTTGGCAGGGGATGCCCATAAATTCCAGTGGCTAAAAATGTTAAGTCGTTCATGGCTTCTTTAAGGGTCAACCCTTCTACATAAGGCCAGGGCTCCCAGAAGGCCAGTTGGCCCTGGGCGGTGAAGGGGGTATAAAAAGTTTCAAACCGCACATGAGTGGCTTCCAGTTTTGGTTCGACTTGTTTGAGAAGTTCTTTAAAAGGAAATCCGGTCCAGGGCACTGCCATGGCCCAGGCTTCTACGCAACGCAGCCTGTATAACCGTTCCTCCATGGGCATTGTTTTCAGCAGATCCTGGATGTCGAAAGTTTTCGGAATGTTGACCAGGCCACCAACTTTGATTTCCCAGGGACGGATGTTGAGCTTTTGTGCGTAATGCACCGGATCGGTTTTGTCGGATCCGAACTCATAAAAATTATTGTAGGTCGATGCGATGTTTTCCGGAGTGAGAGGCCGGTCCAATTCATAACTTAAGTTTCTTGTGGCGGGATAGATAGACTTTTCCAACTCGCTCCATTCCACTTCAGGCAGAACCTTTGGTGGAGTGGAAGGACCACAGCCATAAAAAGTCGATGCGGTGGCGGCAGTGGTCAAAGCTGTACCTTTTAAAAATTCCCGCCGGCGTAGGTAAACGGATTCCGATGTGGCCAGATTTTCCGAAATCTTCCACTCCTTTTTTATATGAATTTGGGCCATGGAGTTTTATTCCTTATTTGTGACCCAGTCATCAATGCCTTGCAAGTATGCAGAAAGACCTTGTTCGATAGGCAGGGCGATGATTTCCGGTACTTTATAGCTGTGGTTTACTTTGATCCAAGTTTCTAGAGCATCATAGCGGTCTTTGTGAGTTTTAACGATCAAAAGAAATTCCTCATCGACATGGAGCTCACCTTCCCAATGGTAAGTGGATTGGATTCCTGGAACGGTATTGACGCAGAAAGCTAGTTTGTCTTTGACCAGCCCGCGGCTTATTTTTTCAGCTTCTTCTTTTGATCCTGCGGTGATGAGTATTACACAATGTTCACTCATGTCAGGCCTCCATTAGAGCACAAATTTTATTAGATAAAATCCCAAGAAAAGTAGAACAAAAAATACAATGCTGAATAGATTAAAATATTTTTCAAGCACTACCTTGATGGGAGGACCAAACTTATAAACAATGAATCCGACCAAAAAGAATCGGGCCGAACGGCTGATTGCTGATGCCAGAACAAATGTTGGAAAGTCTATTTTAAATGACCCTGCGGCTAGGGTAAAAAGTTTGTACGGCAAAGGCGTAAATCCAGCAGCAGCAACAGCCCAGCCCTGATGCTCATTATACAGATCACCAATCTTCTCAAATTTGTGCTGTAAATGATAGAGTTCTACAATACTGTTTCCTATCAGATCCATGAATTGATATCCGATGAAATATCCAAACATTCCACCTAATACAGAGGCGATGGAACAAAATAAAGAAAACTTTAACCAGAGTGCAGGCACCGCAACGACCATAGCGATCAATAAAACATCCGGTGGAATCGGAAAAAATGAAGATTCAATAAACGAAATACAAAATAATGCAGGAAGTGCATAAGGAGTAGAGGCCCAACGCAGAACCCAGTCGTATATAGCTCGAAAAAATTTCATGGAAGTGGTTTCAATATAAGGTTAGTGAAGGAATAAATTTATAGAAGGTTGAATGGGTCGACATCGATAGAAATCTTTAGTTTTCCGCTTGAGGTTGATTTGAGTTCAAGCAGTTCCAGGTTGTCGGCCAGAATACTTTGCAGTGTTTGCATGTTCTGGCTTCGTAGTATCAAATGCCAGCGAAATTTATTTTGAATCTGATATAAGGCGGCCTTGGATGGGCCCATAATTTCTACTCCCTTGATTCGGGTTGTTTGACGCTTCAGGGCTCGTCCCAGTTTTTCAGCACGATCCTTGGCCAACGATTCATTTTCGCTGACAATTTCTATGGCAATAAGTCGGGTGAACGGAGGGTAGTTAAGTTGCTTTCGCAATTTTAATTCTTTGTCGTGGAAAGCATTCACATCGTGCTCCTGAACAAACTCAAACATATAGTGATCGGGATTATTAGTTTGGATAATCACCTTGCCGGGAACCTTCCCCCGTCCTGCCCGCCCTGCTACTTGAGTAAATAACTGAAAGGATCTCTCGCAAGATCTAAAGTCCGGTATGTTCAGGGATAAATCAGCATGAACTACGCCGACCAGTGTGACATTAGGAAAATCATGTCCCTTGGTGATCATTTGTGTGCCGATAAGGATGTCGATCTTTCCGGCGTGCATATTCCGATGCATGGCAGCGAAAGAGTCACGGCGCCGGGTCGTGTCTCGGTCTAGCCGGGTTGTTTGGGCATTCGGAAAAAGTTGTCGAACTTCTTCCTCTAGTTTCTGCGTGCCAAACCCACTGAAGCGAATAACATCTCCATAGCATTCCACACATTGCTTTGGAACCCGCGCTTTGAAATTACAATAATGACAGAGTAGATGATCTTCCTTACCGTGATAGGTGAGGGTGACACTGCAATGGACACATTCTAATACGTAACCGCAGTCAGGGCAAAAAACAAATCGGGCCGTGCCACGGCGATTAAGAAAAAGAAAAACTTGCTCATTGCGGGAAAGTCTGTCTCGAATTGCTTTTTTCAGAATCCCGGAAAGTATGGAAAAGTTTTTAAATTTTTTACGCTCGGTCCTCATATCCACCAGGCTTATGAGAGGCAGCATGCTTTCACCAATCCGGTTTTTCAGGGAAAGGTAACTGTATTTCTTAAGCCGGGTGTTTTGGAACGATTCCAGAGATGGCGTTGCCGAGCCCATAAGAACCACTGCGTTCATCGACCGAGCCCGCATGACAGCGGTGTCGCGCGCGTGATAACGCGGATTGGAGTCCTGTTTGTAAGATCCATCGTGCTCTTCATCAATAACTATGATGCCAAGATTTTTAAAGGGAGCGAAGACTGCCGAACGAGCGCCGACTGCGATCGACACCTTTTCATCGCGGATCTTTTTCCATTCTAAGAAACGTTCAGTTTGCGATAGGCCACTGTGCAAAATAGCCACCCGGTCGCCAAACCGCTGGCGAAACCTATCTACTGTTTGAGGGGTGAGGGAAATTTCGGGCACCATCATGATTGCCGTTTTGTCCATTTCTAGGATACGTTGGATGCAGCGGATGTATATTTCCGTTTTCCCGCTTCCTGTCACACCATGTAGTAGAAAAGTTTGAAACCGGCCTGTATCAATGGTCGAGGTGAGTTCCTTGAAGACTTTTTCCTGGTTCGGAGTGAGGGTCAGGGCCGGACCAAAGGCCTGATCCATCGTTCCCTCAGGGACGAAAGCTTCTCGCTCTTTTTTCTCGGTAAAAACTTCAATTAGATTTTTTTCCTTTAGACCACGTAGTGCGGATTTGCTTCCAGGAATACGGGATTCCAGTTCCGATAAACTAATTTCTTTTTGTTTCAGAAGATCGAATACTAATTTTTGTTTTGGACAGCGTTTGAGCAGATGTTCTATTTCCTCTTCCTTCGAAATCGGGTTCGCAGGACGAACCGATTTAAAAAACTGGTAACCGATTTTGCTTTTCCGGGTTGTGTGCGAGGTGTTTAAAAATTTATCTTTTATCAGGCGTGCGAGGGCGTATGCGCTAAATTTTTTATCCAGTTCCTTTTGGCACTGCTTCAAGGTGGCATTGGGTCGTTTGCTGATAAAGTTTAAAAGATGATTTGCAGATTTAGAAAGAGTACCATTTAATAACTCTTTGGTTCCTGTTTCTGAAATAGCGAACTCCTCCCGGTTTTCATCATCGAGTCCAGCGGGGAGGGCGGCACGAATGGCTTCGCCCCAAGAGGACTGGTAATATTCTCCCATCCACCGGGTAAGAGATAGAATCTCTTCGCTCACGACAGGTTCCGTATCCGGGAGGTCGCTGATAGATTTTAATTTAATTGCTTTGTCAAATATGGCGGTAAGGTTCACCACATAGCCAGTAATTCGGCGGTGTCCAAAAGGGACAAGAACGCGCATTCCCACCTGAACCTTCCCCAAAAATTTGGGCGGAATTTTATAGGTAAAGGGCTCTTTTAACGGGAGATTGAAGACTACTTCAGCAAATTGCTTCACAGGTGGGGAAGAGGGAGAAAACGTTTCGAAAGTAGATTGAACGTGGTTGTTCACTGGTGAGTCTCTGAAAATAAATAATTGTATCATTCACTCGGCGTGGGGCCAACGAGCAATGTCTTGTGTTAGCGAGCAGGAAGAAAATTGAGTAGAAAGAACCATTGCTATCCGTCTCCCCTACCAAGGGGTGAGAAAAAATTGACTCGTTGATTGTTTTCCTCTAATCTCAACTTTTCAAAATCATACAGATTGTTTTAATTGTAGTTACGATATTATGAGCAGGTTTTGATTTTTAGGGAGAGGTGAAGCTATGAAAGTGGGAGACAAGGTCAAATTTGATTTTGCTGGGAGGAAAAAAGAAGGTACCGTGAGTAAAGTGTTCTCCAGCACGGTTTATCTAAAGGTCGATTTCGATAAGGACAAGCAAAAAACTGTTAAACGCAAAGTCAGTCAGCTTGACAGCAGGAAATCAAAAAAGAAATAATTTTAAAAGACCAATCCCCTCATCCCCTTTTTTTTTGGTTAGGGGGCGATCATTTTTCCAGTGGTTGCCACCCGTCTCATACGGGCAAGGAAATATGAGCAGCACACCACATTAAAAGGCTCAATGACATGGATAAGCATTGAGCCCTTGCCAGCGGGCGGCTCGCCGCTAGAAGTAGGTTTTGATTTTTGCCTGCTTTTTCAGGACCTCAATGTAGTCGCGGGTGGCTTTTGAAACTTTATTTTGGCTGAGATAAGTTTTGATCTTTTCTTTTTCGGCCTCAAAAGGATTGATCCCCGCTGATCTTTTGTCCATGACTTTAATTATATGGAATCCGTGTCCGGTTCGGAAAATATCACTGACCTCTCCTACTTTCATTTTATAAGCCCTATCGCTGAAAGCCGGAAGCATTTGCTTGCGGGTGAAGAATCCCAAATCTCCTCCCATAGAAGCCAAGCTGTCCTGAGAAAACTTCTTGGCTAATGCGGAAAAATCAGTACCGTTGCGAGCTTGATCAAGAATAGACTCAAATTTTTTGAGGGTTCTCTGTTCTCCTGCTTTTCCTTCTGAGGGATTGAACTTCAATAGGATGATACTGGCTCTGATTTTTTCCTGGCTGGTGAATCTATTTTTATTTTTTTCATAATAATTTCGGATATCGTTTTCGGGGATTTGGATTTTAGGTTCGATATTTTTTTTAATAATGAGGTCGATATAAGAATCCGTTTCTAATTCGGTTCTATATTGATCCACGGTCATACCTCGGTCGGCAAGGCGATGAGCGAAAACAGCCTCCGATCGAAACTTGGCTTGCACTTCCTTGATACGTTTATCCAGCATATCCTTCGTTATTGTGATTCCTGAGTCTTTGGCTTTCAAGACCAGCAGGGTTCGCCCAATTTCGTCTTCAATCAGTTTTTTTGCAGCAGACTTTTCCTGATCTGCATTGAGGGGCATGCCGCGTTTCTTATATTGTTTCACGGCTTTTTTTAATTCGCGGGTGATAATATCCCGGCTGATATCCACACCATTGACCTGGGCTACCACTTGTGGAAGTTTGATTTTCAATTCATCGTGTTTATGACCTGTATGGGCCCAAACTTCTATGGGCATAGTGGAAATTAGGAGTCCGGTTCCAAATAGGATTAAAAGTGATATCAAGGAAACAATTCGTGCCATTGGGATAACCCTTTCTGTGCAGTGCATTAAACTTTTTATGTCTGTTATTAAAATTAATCATTCACCATCTTGATGTCAACCGATTTATTGATATTGGGATTCTCGGATATTTTTCTGGTCAAGCCACGAAACAAAAAGGAGGCCACAATTACTGTGCCAAGCAGAACTGTTACGGCGACCCGATACTTGAAAGTTCCGGTTGAATCGAGGGCCCAGACCACGACTCCCCATAGCATGGGACCAAAAATCGATGCCGCCTTGCCGGCGAACCCATATAACCCGAAAAACTCTCCGACCTTTTCTGGTGGGGATAATTCTATGATGATTGTTCGGCTGACTACCCAAACCCCTCCCATCCCAACTCCTGCAATGGGGCCTACCAGCCAAAATAGAGTTTCGCTTTGACTGATAGCGGTCAACGAAAGAGCGACGACCCAGAGCCCCAGCACCAGCCAGTAAGACCAGATGACCCCCTTACGCTTGACCAAAATGCCGATGATCAAAGATCCGGCCATTGCTCCGACTGTGGAAGAAATCAGAAATGTCATGATTTGGCTGCCATCGAATCCGATCACTTTACTGGCGT
>DUAA01000200.1 GCA_012961055.1 Nitrospinaceae bacterium | reverse complement strand
AACATGATCATCGCCGAACAGAATCATTACACTCCACTAATTTCACTCTAACGAGGGTGGAAGATAGTAACAAGGCTGGGTCTTGAGGGTATGCGCAAGAACTTGATTGAGCCGTGAGCATTTTGGTAGGAAGGAAAAGCTATTTCTCATTGAATCTAGCGACACGCCGGTCATGCCTGCTGAAAAATTATGAATAATATCAGTCGAGATAAAATAATGGGCAGTTGGTTTGGCATGGCTGTTGGCGATGCTATGGGCCGATCTGCGAACGGATTGAAACCCGCCGCCATACGCCAAATTTTTGGAGAGATGGATGACTTCAAGGATGTACACGCGATTTTAGGCAAAGGCATTAAGAACTACCGCATGAAAGGTTTGTATGGTGCCCCAACTCAATGTGCCATGGCAATTGGAGATGCCATGCTCATTAACAAGAAACAATTTCTACAGGAGTCTGTGAAAAATTTTCAGAACCTGGCAAAATCGGGGCCTGAAAACTATTTTGGCATCTACCGAAACCACTCCTCTTGTTTGTGGAGGGCAGTAGATCTGCTAGATGATCTGGAGAATGGACAAATCTCTGATCAGAATTCTTCTACCTCCCTGTTCACTTCCTTAGCTGTGCCTCTGGCCTTGTTTCAGGGGAAATGGTCGAAAACTTTGGCCCGGCAATGTTTTGATGCTTGTTTGCTGATGAGTCGGAATCGATTTGAAGTGGTGGGAACGGTATTGACTGGATTTTTAGTGACCCGGTTTTTGGCCTTAGATTCTGATGAAGTTCCTCAGGTTTCTGCCAATATCTTGCAAGAAGCGGAAAATGTTTGCCAGCAGGCGGAAGCGGAGTACCTGCAAAGGTTCCCTGACTCAGAAAACGAAAAAGAAACGAATGCGTTCAGCAGAGCACTGAAAGGAGTTGCGGATAAGTCGCAAGATCCTGATTGTTTACAATGGCTCTGCGAATATGCCAACACCTTTACCAAACTGGAAATTCGTCATCCTTCGCAGGGGTTTGTGCTGGCATTGCTTCCGCTTGCATTGCATTGTGTATTGCAGTCTCCAGGGTCGGACTTTGCTACGACTCTGACTCGTTCCATCAGCCATGGCAGGGAAATAGAAATGTTAGGTACTTTGGTGGGAGCTTGGGCTGGTGCGCTGTATGGTTTTGATGCTATCCCGGATAAGTGGAGACGAGGACTGGTTAACGGTAAAGAAATTCGACTACGCGCAGAAGCATTGTCGAGCCGACGTATAAAGAAAGATCAAAAACCTTTGTTCGATATGGAAGCGGCACTGACTGCCAAAGAGTTCGAAGAGGGTAAACGATGCGAGGCAAAAGAAACGAAAAAATCACCTCGGATTCAAGTGCATTCGCCGAATCTTTGGGATAATGAAGAGTCTTCGGTTCCTTCCAAAGAGGATAGAGCTGAATGGAGAAAATTCCAAAAGGAAAAAACCAAATCAAAACAGGGCCGCCGGAAAAACATTCCTCACTTCAGGGACGACTAATTAAGAGCGCAGAATAGGGACTTGAATTCTAATGAGGTGACCTTCCCAGGAATCTTATATGTTCACACAAGCCACCAAACTATAAATAATGACCATTTATCCAAATAAAACTCCTGCGGCCATTATGTTGAATTTGTAAGATTTCGGTCAGATTATCAGAAACAGTACCTACTGTTTCCGACCCTCACCAGAGGGCTAAGAGGCAATTCGGTTGACCAGCCGGGTGAGATTGGAAACTTTTCGGGATGCGGATCGTGAGTGGAGAATACCTTTACCGCCCACCTTGGCAATAATTTTCTGAGCAACCTTTAATTCTTTCAGTGCCTGCTCTTTGTTCCCTGCTTCCGCTTCGGTACAAACTTTTTTAGTCAACGTTTTAACTAATGTACGGTAGCCCTTATTTCTTTCATTTTTCTTTTCATTTTGCCGGTTGCGCTTCAATGCAGATTTATGATTAGCCAAAAACTGCTCCTTTATATTGAGCGTTGAAAACACGTCACCACTTATTTGGCAACAGATTATAGCGAACTTTTTCTTATACGTTATTCCTTCCAGGTTGTCAAGTTCCAGCGGTATCTGAAAAACAGCAGTGAGGAACTAAACGTATTCGGAGGGCAATTAGAGGGAATGAAGGTGCTCCAATAATCGCTGAAACTCTTTTGTAAAAACTTTATACAATTGGGGTATCTAGCCAAGGTATTTTCTCGCATGGAAATACTTCAATTCTATCTCCTCCAGTTCTATTTCCCAGTTGCGCATTAGCAATTCCAGATTGGCATCATTCAATTCTTTTAGTTTAATATTCAGGCCTTGTTCAAGTTTTTGACTCACAGTATCGTTTCCCCAATTCACCACATAAGCGGCAATATGACCTGGTTCATTCTAGGCTGTGTTAATATCGGTTCAAAAAAATACATCTCCAAACTCAAAATCCTCCTGATGGGGAAGTGCGAAGAGATTTTTTAAAATGGATTTTACCTTTTTAGGGTCCTGATGAAAGCGGTGAATAGGTCCACCCGGAATATCATCGACATTGATCTGAAATATTTTTTGAATCTTTGGCTCAATAACTTCCAGAGTCTTTCTGGTGTGGAAATTCATATATACGAGATTGAACTTCTTTGCCAAAGGGGTGAATTCAGAAAGGTTAGATCGCCTCACCCCTTTTAGTCATTCGCGAAACCAGACGGAGAGAACATTAGGCCTTCCGGTTCAACCTTAATGCTTGAGCTGATCCATACCAAC
>DUAA01000199.1 GCA_012961055.1 Nitrospinaceae bacterium | reverse complement strand
ACTAGGTGTGGGGCCAATGAACAACAGGCTACGCCTTGCGGAAATAAGCCTCTTCCTCAATTTTGAGCCTACCCTCGCCTTCAGTAGTTTCGTTAGTGTCGATATTACGTTGTCATCGGTGGTGATACCGGATAATTAAGCTTTCATTTTTGGCATCAGGATTGTTAAAGTAGTAGAAGTCATAAGTTTGCGAGAAAGCATGATTATCGTAAGGGGAAGGTGAGTTAGAAGGGGCTATGCGTAGATTACGAAATTTGTTTCATCCAATCATGGTGTTTATTGGAGTTCAGATAGCTTGGATCGTACTCATGGCGGTCTGGATAAACTGGTACCTGGAAAATAATCTGGCAATCAAGGGGTTTGCCCAGAAAATCCGACCGGATTTATTCACTGCTGAAATTCAGTGGCTGATTTTGTTTGAAGGTTGCTTTCTGATGTTGCTGATTTTGGCTGGTGTCTATGTGATCTTTGTCTATTGGAACAAGCAAAACCGCTTGAACCAGATGCAAAGCAATTTTGTGTCCAGTGTTTCACATGAATTAAAATCTCCGCTTGCCTCAATTCAGCTTTATCTTGAAACCCTAAAATATCAGAAAGTCTCGAAGGAGGAAGAGAAAGGGTTTGTAGAAACTATGTTATTGGATACGCAACGCCTGTCTGGCTTGATTGATAACATTCTGGAGTCGAGCAAGGCTGACCCCACAAGTATGGCTCTGCAGTTCCAATCCGTTAACTTGGGAGATTTTCTTCAAGATGTGGTCAAAGGATACAAACGCCAGTTCGGAGAAAAACAGTGTTTGCTGGATTTGAAACTGGACTCTTCTCCGGTCCTGAGTATAGATAAAAGAGCTTTACGTATGGTATTCAACAACCTAATTAGTAATGCTCTCCGATATTCTCCTGCGGGTTCCTTACTGAATATACATCTCCACCAAACAGAAAAATATTGGGAAGTGAACTTTGAAGACCACGGAATCGGATTTGACAAAAAAGACATGAAAAAAATTTTTAGAAAGTTTTATCGAGTGCAAAATGATGACACTCAGAATATTGAAGGTGCTGGATTGGGTTTGTTCATTTCGAATGAAATTGTTAAAAACCATAAAGGTCGGTTGAAGGTTTCCAGTCCGGGCAGGGGAAAGGGCTCAATATTTTCTGTTTTGCTTCCGGTCAGCCGGGAAGTCAAAGCTTGAATAAATTACTGAATAGTAAATGAATAAGAACGGAAAAAAAATTCTTGTGGTCGAAGACGAAGCGCATCTTGCCAAAGGGCTTCAATTCAATCTGGACCGGGAGGGCTATAGAGTTACTCTCGCTGGAAACGGACATTTGGCTATGGAGCTCCTTGGTAAAGAGGATTTCGATCTGATGATCCTCGATATTATGCTTCCCAAGTTGAGTGGGCTGGAAGTGGCTAAGAGAATTCGAAGTACAGACATGCGATTCCCAATTTTAATGCTGTCTGCCAAGTCAACGGATGAAGACCGGGAGTTAGGGTTGGCAGCTGGAGCCGATGATTACTTGACGAAACCCTTCCATCTTCCGGAACTCCTGCTTAGAGTCAAAGGCATCTTGCGCCGCTGGGAGTGGTACAAGGAGCCTGTGCACGATCAAGAGGTCTTTCAGTTTGGAGATATGTGGATCAACTTTTCCAGCGGAAAAGCCAAAGGATGCTCAGATGAATTCTACTTGACTGCTAAAGAAGCGTTGCTGATGAAGCTACTGGTGACGAAAAAGGGGAATATTGTAACCCGCGAGGAATTATTGGAAAAAGTATGGGGTTATGATCCGCAAACTGAAACCCGTACGGTAGATAATTTTGTGGCCCGTCTACGCAAATACTTTGAGAAGAAACCACAGTCACCTCAATACATCATTACCCACCGTGAAAAAGGCTATGAGTTTACCTTTAACCCAAAGAAGTGAGTTTATTGTTGAGCAGACTAACTGAAACAGATAATGTTAAATCTGACCTCCCTGAAATTGTTCCTGTAGTACCGTTAGATTTTTTTTGATTCCTTCGGCCGAAACGTCTTTAACAAATGGACAGGTGCCCAGCACGAGCGTGTCTGAAAATTTTTCGATCAGGGCACCCTGTTCTTTTTCAATGGCATTCAGCTCAATATCGTTAGAAGGGTTGAGGATCACACCTTTGATTTTCAGTCCATATTGGGAGGCGGCGTTGATAGTCAAAAGAGTATGGTTCAAAGTTCCTATTTGCACACGGCTGACAATGATAAGGGAAAGATTCATTTGTAAAGCCAGGTCGGCTACATTATATCGCTGGGTTATCGGCACCATGAGGCCCCCTATGCCCTCTACCAGCATCATGGAGTATTTGGACTGAAGTTTCTCAAACCGTTCCAGTATTTTTGCAGGGTCGATTGCTCTTTCTTCAATCCTGGCTGCCTGATAGGGCGAAGCCGGATGTTTTAACCTATAGGGGCACACATCCTCTGGAGAGTCGTGAACGCCCAAAACTTCCATCAAAAACCTGGCGTCGGAGTTGGCGGAGGAATAACATTCCGGGTCTACCCCGGTTTCGATGGGTTTCATAATCCCGACATTCTCCCCTCGACTTTTTAACAGGGTACCAAGGCACGCGGTCACCACAGTTTTACCAACGCCAGTATCAGTCCCTGTAATAAAATAACCTTTCATGTTGACCCTGTTAATTCTGTCTTAGTTTATAATCTGTTATAATTAATAACGGCTTCCTGGTAAGGAGGCAAGATATTAATTATGGGGCTGTTC
>DUAA01000198.1 GCA_012961055.1 Nitrospinaceae bacterium | reverse complement strand
CTGAACCGGCAACGGTTGTTGGAAGAAATGAACCGTGAGATGCGAGTTCCTGGATTTTCTAATGCCTGGACCCAGCCCATCCGGGGGCGGATTGATATGCAATCAACGGGAATAGCGTCACAGGTAGGAGTCAAAATATATGGACCTAATATTCATGAAATAGAAGTGATTGCAAAAGAAGTGGAAACTTTATTAGCCGAGATGCCAGGCACTCGAAGTGTGATTGCTGAAAGAATCTCTGATGGATATTTTATTGACACTCAATTCGATATAGAAAAATTAGCTAGATGGGGGCTCCCATTGGATGAAGCATTGCTATTCGTAAAATATGCGTTGAGCGGAGAAAACGTTGCCTCAATCCGGCAAGAGGATAGATGGGTTCCATTGAACCTGCAGTATGCTGTGGACTATATTGATACCGTGGAAAAAATATCGCATTTGAAGGTGATCTTACCGGATAAAAAAATTATTCCCCTCTCCGAGATTGCGAAAGTTGAAATAATAAAGTTTCCGGAAATGGTACGAAATGAAAATGGGCTGTTAACCGGTTACCTGTATATTGAAACCCTTGGTACTAATGCCGGGGAATATGTGCAGCAGGCCAAAACATTGCTTACAGAAAAGCTAAAATTAAAAAAAGGTTATCACGTAGAATGGGCCGGTCAGTTCTTGCATGAAAGGGAAGCCCGAGAGCGGTTGCTGATCATCATTCCCATTACATTGCTTCTTATTTTTGTATTGCTCAAGCTCACATTTAAATCAACGTTAGATTCAATTCTCCTCATATTTTCTATTCCGTTTGCGATGGTGGGGGGGGTCTGGTTGCAATGGGGACTAGGCTACCCAATGACTGTGGCGGTCTGGGTAGGATATATCGCTCTCTTTGCAGTTGCTGTGCAAACGGGGATAATTATGGTAGTTTTCATCCATCAAGCACTGAAAAAAAGTATAAATGAAAATATTCCCCAAGATAGAATTGCAGTCGAAAACGCAATTATCGAAGGCTCTGTGTTTCGGTTACGCCCTAAACTCATGACTGTGGCGACAACTTTTTTTTCGCTCTTACCAATTATGATTTTTTCTGGCTCTGGACTTGAAATCATGAAACCCATAGCGGTACCGACTATTGGAGGAATCATAACCTCGACTTTCTATGTGCTTTTTCTGATCCCCTGCCTCTATGCCTATAAACTGGAACTGCATAATAAAACTTTAGCTAAATAAATGAGGAAACCATATTGTATGGATTAGCGATCTGGCTCCGTAGTTCTCTCAAGAATTTGACTTTCAATATATTCTAGGTATTGTTGATAAAAGTGACACCGACGCATGCCTATTTGGCGGTGTGTTTATAGCCCAGAAAGACGGGAGCAGAGTGCTCCCATCTTTTATCCGTTTGTATCAGGGTCTGTTATTTCCCTTGCCGAATTACTTGGGGATTTTTATCTCCCTCAACGACTAAATGGCCGATAGCACCTTTAGCCACTCGGTATATGCTATGGTCAACCAGAGCATATGTACCAGGCGCATCAACTTTGAATTCTACGATCGCTGCTCCGGCAGACGGAACTAGAGTCGTTTGAATATTTTTTCTAGTTGAGTTGCCAATTCCCCCCTCAGTATAAACCTTATCAAAAATTTCCCCAATAATATGAAAAGAAGAAATTCCGTTAGGCCCGATATTTCCGAAGTAGATTCGGATGGTTTCACCGACCTTGGCTGTCAAAGCATTATTGCCAAGTAATCCGCCTACTTTCCCGTTGAAGACAACATGCGAAGGGTGTTCGTCCAGTCCCTTTTGGATATCAAATTGGGCTATGCCATCTTTTGCCTCTGAGGCAAAGAACTCACTTTCCATAACATAATATTCCCGGTCAACCTCTGAAAGTCCACCTTCAGGTTCCACCAGTATCAGCCCATACATGCCGTTTGAGATGTGATCGACAATGGAACCTGCTGCACAATGATATATAAAAAGTCCTGCTGCTTTGGCCTTGAAAGTGAAGGTTTTCTCTTGTCCAGGATCCACTGTAGTGAAGGCCGCACCACCACCGGGACCGTTTACGGCGTGAATATCGATATTGTGGGGTTGGGTATTCTCCTTTGAATTGGACAAATGAAATTCAACGCTATCTCCCACACGAACTCTGGCCATTGGACCCGGAACGGTTCCGCCAAAGCTCCAGAAATTATACTTCACGCCTTCAGCCAGATTTCCAACGTATTCCTTGGCCTGTAAATGAACTACAACCGTTTCTGTTCCCCGTTGTACAGCAGGAGGAACGTTGGGGGCGGAAGTCAGTTCTGCTGTGACTCCGGCTAAAGCTGAGGTCCCACTAAATCCTACAACCAATACAAATAAAATATTCAAACCTATTTTGTTTTTCATTGATAACCTTTTTAATTGTTTGGAAAAAATACCAACTACTTAGTGGCTGTTTGAATCTATTAATTTTTTAAAGGTGGGTGCGGATTTAAAACCAACGGTCTTACCGGCCTTTATTGTTATTTCCTCCCCCACTTACGAGTTTCTTCCTTTTCGTGCTTTTCTATGATCTGACAGTAAATGTGCAAAACTGCTACATATACAAATAGACAAAAGTTTTGAGTCACACCTACATACTTCAATAAAATGAGGCCCTTACAAAATAATTATCCTTAAAGCGGGGCTAAAAAATAGTGAGAGCTCTAGTTACAAGATAAAAAGATAAAAAGATATTTTTATCTTTTTAATGGTTCAAATTTATGATATCTTGTTAAAGATGTAAAGAATAATTTTTGATTAA
>DUAA01000197.1 GCA_012961055.1 Nitrospinaceae bacterium | reverse complement strand
GTTTTTGGTTATTTAGTGTTGAACCTGAAGGGCAGAATAATTCCGATTTAATATAAAATACTTTCCACCAGTACTTCATTAGCACCTCTGCACAAAACTTATCAGCAGAGATTCACCATATGAAAAATACCAAGTATGCCAGATTAACGAGTAGTCTCACCGATAATAGAATTCAGGATTTGGACGAGGACTCCTCGGCACTCAAAGCTTTGACTACGTATCAACCAACAAATGTTGAAACCCACAACGGGATGACGAAAGAGATGGTTCAGGCAGCATAAAAAATATAACCGGCTATTAGGAGAATGGATTTTTGAACACTCTATGATCGGACTGTATAGTAAAGAGCAAGGACAATGGCCAAAAGAACTATGAATGTGAGCAGTTTGAATCGAATGAACTAAATTTAATAAATCATCTTGGGTTATTCTGTAAAAATAGAACCTGATCACGAACATTTGTATTATAGGGAGTGTCAATATTCAAGTTTTGGCCTTCCCGTACAATCACTCCATTTAGTGCTTCGATTTCTGTCTTTCTTCCTGCACGAATATCTTGCAACATGGAAGATTCGTGCTCAAACGTACTGGGTAAGAGTTGCCCATAGAAATCTTTTAAGTACTCACTCGCGCTAAGCCAGTGACTTGCATATCCCAACCCTTGCATAACTTGAAAAACTTCCTCAACAATTCGATTCATTATTCCACGGCTACTTTTATTCTCCCCTAAAATCCCATAGGGCACCTGCAATATAGTTCCCAAAGCATTGAGTGGGCAGTTGTATAACATTTTCGCCCATAGATCTTTGGCAATATTGTTTGTCACCGCACTGGGTATGCCTCCCCGAGTTAAGGCACCTGATAACCCCTGCAAACAGGTCGAGTCTTGCCTATACAGACTTCCAAAGTGGATAGGCTGAGCATGAACAGTAACCTCCACTACATGAAGCTCAGGCCTGATGAATCCAGTTATAACACGTGCATTAAACACCTGTTTGAACGGACAAAACCGGGTGAAAACTTCTGCATTGCCCCAACCATTCTGGCAAAGAATAATAGGGCTTTTTTGACGCGCCATGATCGGTTCCGCTTTAAATTGCCGCGCCACATATTCGGTGTCAAACGATTTGGTACAAACCAGATAAAAATCAAAAGTTTCGCGACCCGTTGCCGCTAAATTTAATGAAGCTGTCAATTGATTCGGAGCAAAACTAGCTTGTCCGAAAATACCCTGTCGTTTCAATCCATTTTCCCTCAAAGCAGAAACAGTGGGCTCTTTTCCAACAAGGTGAACGCGATGACCCTCTTGCAATAAAAAGCTGGAAAGTCCCAACCCGACAGCCCCAGCTCCAAAAATTAATACTTTCACAATTTATCCAACCCTATTAAAGAAAGATAACAAACTAGCACAAGCAGTCTAAACTGCCAAACTACCCGGTTCACCCATTGAAAATTCAACCAAAAAACGATAAACTGTCTACGTAACATTCGGTAACTTTACTTTTGAGAAACTGGGGAAGGAAGGCACCTTATGAATATGGAAAACCATCAAACAAAATTCAACCATGAAGAGTGGCTCGAACATTTTTACCGGTTTATTGAAACGGGCCGTCAGTTTTGCAGTGAACTTTTTATAGGATTAATATCCATCTCACAAAAGAGTTTGATTGAAGCGTTGAAGGGTTTTCGTTCTGCTGTTTCCCGTCTCAAGGCCCAAGACTTCATTATTACAAGCCTATTAACTTTGACTGGAATGTTTGGAGTGATGATATTCATGGCCGGCCTTAGTCTGTTCGGTTATCAGACCATCCTATGGTTACAGAATGGAGTCTGGACTGAATTTTCACTCTTTGTGGTTTTTAATTTCTTGTTTGAGAACACAGCACTGCAATTATGGATGACTCAACCTGATTCATGGGTGGGCCTGCAAAAAGTGTTTTCATGGATTTTAGAGACAGTTCCTCTTTCATTTGCGTTAATAATTCCCGGGTTTTCCATCGCTCTTTTTATGGCGGGAACCTTGGCGGTGGCCGTCGTCTATCGTTATTACCAGTTACAAAAAAATAATGGCTGAAGACCCCTCATCTCTCAAAGAAAAACTGGAGGGCTCCAAATTCCTCCAAAACGCCGACCTGAAAGGTGCAAACCTGGAAGGAGCAGAATTGGGACGGGCGTCACTGGAAGGTGCTGATATGCGCGGAGCTAATCTAAAAAAAATATTTCTTAGCGGAGCGCAAATTTCTAAAGCAGATTTATCAGGTGCCAACCTTTTCGAAGCAAATCTAAGCGGGGCAGATTTAAACAAAACCAACCTGAAAGGCGCCAACCTACAAAATGCCTATATTCGACGTGCCGATCTCCGCGGATCCAATTTCAGCGGAGCCAATCTCACTAAAGCGAACCTTAGAGAGTGTGCCATGTATAAGGCGTGGGTAAAGAACGCGGATTGCAGTGGAGCAAACTTTCAAAACATCAAAGGTTCTCAATCGCAATGGCAAAACTCAAATCTTAAGGGAGCCAAACTGGAAGGAGCTGATCTTTCTGGAGCCCGGTGTGAAGGCACCAACTTTGAGAATGCCGGTCTACAGACAGCAAATCTTAACCGTTCCGTTTTAAAAGATGCAAACTTCAAGGGGGCAGACCTGCGTGGAGCTAATTTGCGTTACGTGGTAGGGTTAACCCGAGAGCAGATCGAGATGGCTCAAATCAACAGTAAAACCCTTTTTCCCAGTTACTTCAAAATTAAATGGACCTCTGAAACCGCATTTGAATTGTTTGACAATAAAAAATA
>DUAA01000196.1 GCA_012961055.1 Nitrospinaceae bacterium | reverse complement strand
TTTGACCGCCTGCCTTAAAATATCACCTGTCGATATTTGAGGAATCTGAAATTTATCTTTCAGCATTTTAGCCTGGGTTCCTTTACCGGCTCCCGGCGGACCTAAAAGAATTAATCTCATTAATTAGCCTCTTCGGCTTTTCAAACGCCCCTTTTTCACAAAACCATCATAATTTCTCATGACCAAGTGGGACTCAATTTGTTGCATGGTATCCAATGAAACACCGACAACAATCAATAAACTAGTGCCACCAAAATAAAACGGGATATTGAAATATTTTATCAAATAATCCGGCAAAATACAGACCAAAGAAAGATACACCGCCCCATAAAACGTAATCCTTGAAAGAATCGTATCTATGTACTCAGAAGTCTTGGCTCCCGGCCTAATTCCCGGAACGTACCCACCATGCTTCTTTAAATTATCTGAAACATCGACCGGATTAAAAATTACGGCCGTATAAAAATAACAAAAGAAGAATATGGCTCCCACAAAAATCAGGCTGTACACAATAGTTCCTGGAGTCAACATTGCCGAAACTGTTTGCATCCATGGATGGCTGATGAACTGGGCAATAGTTGCCGGAAACATGATTATGGATGAAGCAAAAATTGGTGGAATAACCCCCGACGTATTAACCTTCAGCGGCAAATGTGTTGCCTGGCCACCCATCATTTTTCTACCAACCACCCGTTTCGCGTATTGAATCGGTATCCTGCGTTGCCCCCCTTCGGTAAAAACGATCGATCCGACCACTACGATCATCACAACTAAAAGGAACATCATAACGAGAACTGACATTTCGCCGGTCCCCATTAAATCCAGAGATTGAAAGATTGCTGCCGGAGTTCCCGCAACAATTCCAGAGAAAATTATCAGGGAAATTCCATTTCCTATTCCCCGTTCGGTGATCTGCTCACCAAGCCACATCAGAAAACAAGTTCCAGCAGTCAGGGTCAGAACTGTCATCATTCGGAAAGACCAACCCGGCTCAAAAACAATAAACCCACCGCTCGGGCTTTTCATAGCCTCCAGTCCTACTGCGATTCCGGAGCCCTGAATCAAACTCAAAACTACCGTTCCGTATCGAGTGTACTGGGTAATCTTTTTCTGCCCCTGTTCACCTTCCTTTTTTAATCGCGCTAAGTAAGGGGAAACGATCGTCATCAACTGCAAGATGATCGATGAACTGATATACGGCATGATGCCTAGCGCAAATATCGTTAATCGGCTCAAGGCACCGCCCGAAAACATATCGAAAAATCCAAGAATAGTGCCCTGAGCTCTGGCAAATAATTCTGCCAACGCTACAGAGTTGATCCCTGGAGTCGGAATATGAGCACCAATTCGATAGACAATTACAAGCGCTAGCGTAAAAAGAATTCGTTTTTTTAGCTCGGGAACACGAAAGATATTTCCAAAACTACCTGCGCCGCTCATCTAGAGAGTAACAACCTTTCCACCAAATTTTTCAATTTTAGCCTTAGCCGAGCCGCTGAATTTATGCGCATGAACATTCAACGATTCGGACAAATCCCCGCACCCAAGAATTTTCACGGCTCCAGTCTTTTTTATCAACCCCTTTTCCTTCATTATTTCCGGGGTCACCGGGTCAATTCCGGCGCATCTCGCCAAATCGACCACATTGACAATTTCATATTCTTTTCTAAATATATTAGTAAACCCCCGCTTTGGTAATCTTCTATGAAGCGGCATCTGCCCACCTTCGAACCATGGATGCGGACTTCCACCTGACCGACACTTTTGACCCTTTTGGCCTTTGCCGGAAGTTTTACCCGTTCCAGAGCCAATACCACGGCCAACCCTCTTTCTATTTTTTCTGCCTCCGGCAGGACCAACCAAATTTGATAAGTCAAACATTCCAAATCCTCAGTAAAGTTCGGAGCCCATTATTTCCCACGCAATCGGGCACATTCTTTTGCATTACGCAAACCAATCAATCCCTGAATGGTTGCCTTGACCACGTTATGCGGGTTATTGGTCCGCAAACATTTCGTCAGGATATCTCGGATTCCAACCGCCTCTAGCACAGCCCGCACCGCACCCCCCGCTATCAAACCGGTACCCTTTGAAGCTGGTTTCATTAACACTCGACCCGCTCCATAAGCACCTAACACTTCATGCGGTATGGATGAACCTTCTAAGCTAATCGACACCATTGTCTTTTTGGCTTTTTCCACACCTTTGCGTATTGCCTCAGGAACTTCATTTGCCTTGCCTAACCCCCAACCCACCTTACCCTCGCGATCACCAACCACTACCAGCGCACTAAAGCTAAAGCGGCGGCCGCCTTTCACAACTTTGGCTACACGGTTGATCTTGACAACCTTATCAATAAAGTCTGTGGGTTTTTCTTTCTCCCGTTGTCGCAACACTTCCTCCAGTGTAATGAATTAAAATTTTATTCCTTTTTCCCGAACCGCATCTGCCAAGGCCTTAACACGACCGGCATATAGAAATCCGTTACGGTCATAATAAACTTCTTTAATACCTTTTTCCGACGCAGTTTCTCCAATCAGAGACCCAACTAGCGCTGCCGCCTTGAGGTTTCCCCCGGTAGCCATCTGCCCTTTAAAGTCCTTAGAAAGCGTGGACATAGCCACAAGAGTTTTGCCCTCATTGTCATCAACAATTTGAGCATATATATGTTTGGCGCTTCTAAACACTGTCAATCGAGGCCTGCCAGATTGTTTCTGCACTTTAAGTTTGACCCGTTTTTTCCGTGCCAGTCGAAGCCGTTCACGTTCATTCGTTTTCATTTATTTATCCTTTTCCTGCCGCAGCCTTACCGGCTTTTCTGCGAATTCTTTCCGT
>DUAA01000195.1 GCA_012961055.1 Nitrospinaceae bacterium | reverse complement strand
ACTGGTGAAATGGCGCAGATGCTCCCGGATGTGTTTAATCCGGATATTCCAAAGCCTGCCGTAGAAAAAGCGACACCGGTTGTCCAGAAGCCTGCTGCAAAAATAGAAGCTGGCGGCGTTAGTGCCGCAGGCAATTTTGTTATCATTGATGGTGTAAAATACGCAAGAGTAGCACCGGAAAAGGAGACGGCTCAAGCTGAGCCTAACGCCGGGGTGTCGGTTCGTGCCATCCTCCCGGGACAGAAATCAGCTATTCAATCCATCTCTAAAGCAGCGGGTTTTACCAATAGTGATCTGAATACATATCTTATTCAGAATTACAGTAAAACACTGGATGGCCTTTCCCACAAACAGGGCACCAATGTGATTAATAAATTCCAGGCCGGGACAGTATCAAAGCCGTCAGGGGTCAGGAATAACCAGGCAACATATAATAATGCGGAATCTTCTCCACAATTTAATGTCTGCCACCAGGCAGGGCTGGATGCTGTTGCATCCACGTCTCCCCTGTGGTACGGTGGCGGAATCATATATTATGTTGGAGTTCCTGCCTATTTTTTGAGCAAGCCCCAACCGAATCATTATGCAATTTCAAATATAGCCCCCGAAGAACAACTGCTCTACGCGGAGTGCTATAAAACAGCCGCCCAGAATGAACGAGGAAAACGTATGGCCCTTGGCTGCGGTGGCTTTTTGTTGTTCTTTATAATGACAGCCGGCATGTAATATGTTTTTGTAATAGATCAACGAAATTATATCATGAATAGAAATATGCACCATAGTCAAATAATTTTTCTTTGCTCCTTCCTGCTTGTGCTGGTTGGCTGCCACAACAACGCTCACCTACGCACACAGAAAATATTAAATCCCGGCGAAAAGGCCTATTCCGGGAGCGGTGTGCTGGCCATGGGTGGTATAGATGAAAGTTATGATGGTTTACAAAACACGGGTGTGATGGGCTTTCGCGGTGAAGTGTCTATGCTTAAGGGCGGTAAAGACTCAGAAGCTGGGCCCTATTTTGGTGTCGGCATTGGGGACGGTGGTCCGGGCTTAATTCTGGGTTATGATTATAGAAAATATACTGGTCAAAGTAGCGGCTCACCAAAAAAACTGGGAGCACAGATTGAAGTTAATATTGGTGAAGCAGGCCAAACGTTTCACCTTCGGCCATCCCTAACAAGCACAACCAAAAGAGGGCGGCCGTTTTATGGCGGAGTACATGGGCTTTTGGCCGTGGGCAACTTAATGGAATGGGCAGATTTTGAGTGGCAGACTGTGGATTCATCAGAAGACAATTGGGGCAACATTTCTTACGATAGGGACTGGCATCATATTGAACAAGAATTCGACTACCGCTTTAACAGCTTGGGTGCCGGACTTACCGCTGGGGCAGAGTTTCTAACGTTCGACAATAATTCTATACAATTACAGGTGGATGTGTCTCTGGTAAAGAATTCTTTTAATCTCGATGGGGAAGCTGCGGAACCACCCGACGTTGATATGGAAAATGTTGACTGGGCATCATGGGATGATGGCGATGGGGAGGAAAGATGGGGAAGCCATGATGATGAATTAATGCCCATGGTAACCGGTAGTATTGGGATGAGTTTTTTTAAGCCCGACCCCACCAACAAAGAGTCTTTCGAGCCTTTGCCCTCTCCCAGTTACAATACGGGCCAGACACAGACACAGCCCGTCTTTGATCCTGAAACAGGTGAAAAAATATCAGGCGGCATGCGCTTCGATCCGGAAACGGGTGAAGCTATTATTGAAACGCAGTTTGACCCTGAAACAGGAGAGCAGATTGCAGTTGCCCAAGAAAAACAGAAAATGTCTTACGATGAAATTGTATTCCAGGCCAAAAATGCGGCAAAAAGTCGCCATAATCGGGCCACATATAACGCTGCAGGTGTAGCGTCATGCTTTATCTATCCGGTTGGTCTTCCCGTGGCCATTTTATACACCGAAAGCGGTGTCGCATCCAATATGAACCCATACGATCCCGTTTATCTTGACCTGGATTCGAATCAAAAAAATCAGTATAGGCATGCTTATAAACAGGAAGAAAAACAGTTGCGCCGGAAATCAATCTATGGCGCGGAAGGTTTTTGCGTTGGGTTCTTTTTCTTTATAATGATGATGGGCGAAGGAATGTAATTCCAGGGTTAAATAACTCTGGAAACTGATTAGAAATAATACGGATGGGGTTGATGAAGAATAATACAGAACGTCGATTAAAAATTTCTGTTGCAGGCGCCGATGAGCTAAAATCTATCTATCGCCTGCGTCACGATGTTTATGCTACCGAACTTGGGCAATATCCGTCACGCTCAGATGAAAGTTTGCCAGACACTGGCGCTGTGGCCAGTGTTTACATTGCCGCCAGTCTTGACGGTAAATTGGCAGGATTCGTAGGTATAACCCACCCCAATAGCCCACAATATTCTGTGGATAAATTCCTATCCCGAGAAGAGATTCCACTCACTTTTGATGACCAACTTTATGAAATCCGTGCGCTTACAGTCAAAGAAGGCTTAAGAGGATTTCAGGTGGCTACCTGTTTAATGTATGGGGCTTTTCGCTGGATTGAATCACACGGCGGTAATCATATTATCGCTGTTGGGCGCAGTGAAATTCTTGATTTATACCTGCGGATAGGCATGAAGCCTATTGGGAAAACATTTAAGTGCGGTGCTGTAACATACGATTTAATGAGTGCCGGAACACATGATGTTGCGGATCGCATTAAATCATCATTCCAGTCTCGGCTTAAGCGGATTGAAAAATATATGGACTGGCAGCTGGGGGTTGCTTTTCATTCTCCCACAGAATGCTATCACGGAGGAGCCTTTTTTG
>DUAA01000194.1 GCA_012961055.1 Nitrospinaceae bacterium | reverse complement strand
GTTACCTTGGGAAAGATCAGTTTATGTATCGTTGTTAATGGATTATTTGAAGGAAGAGGAAGAGCGAAGAAAGGCAGAATCACGGAGATAAGATGGCAGAACAAAGCAAACCACAAGGACCACCAGCGCCCACTGAACTTCAACGCATTGCTGATATTTTGAGCGTTCAAACTGGGCAAAAAGAGCTATTGGCTAAACAGATAGATTTGGCGAGCCAGTCTTTGAACGAAGTTAAAGGTCATTCTTTAAGCTTGAAAGGTATGCTGCGTATAATGGAAATTCAAGAGAAAAGATTTGTTTCTAACGCAACCCAACAGGGAGAAAAAGATATTGAGTCCGCGGGTCCCGATAAAGACAAACCGGACAAGGTCGAGAAGAAAGGTAAAGGTATAATGTCCTGGTTCAAGGGTTTTATGAAAATGTTTTCTAAATGGAAGACCTGGGCAATGTTTTTATTTCTTCCTGCAGTCTTAGGGTTTATGAATAGTCCTCAATGGGAAAAGTTCACAGGTTGGATAAATGATACTTTGATGCCAGCCATGAAGAGGTTGGGTGAGTGGTTAGAGCCTATGATCATGGATTTTGCCGAATGGGCAGACGATACTTTTTTGCCTACTCTATTCACGATGTTGGGTGATACTTGGGATGATCTTACAAGGACTCTTAGCAGTATTATTCAGAACTTTACCGACCTTTTTAGTGAAGATGCCACCTGGAACCAACGCATAGGTTCATTCTTAGATATTTTCGGAGACATTGGAAAGTTCGTCTTAGATGTCGGAAGAAATTTTCTTGTGTTTGCACTTGACTTGTTCGGCAAGGACGGCGAGAAATTGGCTAAAAAATGGTGGGACCCACTAGCAGAAGCAATAAAAGGAGTCATTGATTGGATCGTCTTAATATTTAAAGATCCGAAAGCAGCATTGGATAAACTCTGGAACGGATTTGTAAACGTAGGTGCTTGGATATACAGTATCACCGTAGAACCTATATGGACTTGGATTAAAGATATCTTTACTTTTGGCGAGAAAGAACAAGCGATTCCTAAAGAAGAAGGCAGTGATGATGGAACTCTATGGGGTTGGATCAAGGGTGTGCCTGGAAAGATATGGACTTGGTTCAAAACCCAATTTGCCTTTTCAGATCAGTTTGTAAAAGATACAGACACCTTATGGACTTGGGTGTCAGGAATACCCACTAAGATATGGAAATGGTTCGAAGATTTATTTACATTTTCAGACCAAACGGTAGAAGAGAAACAAACTCTCTGGACTTGGATATCCGCAATACCCACTAAGATATGGACTTGGTTCAAAGACATATTTGCGTTTAGTGATAAAGAAAAACCCACAGAAGAGGGTAGCGATGATGCGACATTGTGGGGCTGGATAAAATCTATACCGGTAGCAATATGGACTTGGTTCAAAGGAATATTTGGATTTGGTGATGATAGGAAGACACCAGCTGAAGAAGGTAGCGATGATGGAACTCTATGGGGTTGGATAAAAGCCATTCCTACGAAAATCTGGACCTGGTTTAAGACCCAATTTGCCTTTTCGGATCAAACTGTAGATGCGGCTAGTACCTTATGGACTTGGGTGTCAGCCGTGCCTACAAAGATATGGAAATGGATTACTGATATCTTTTCTTTCGATGACCAAGAGGTGAAAGAGGACGAAACTGTATGGGCGTGGGTGAAAGGCATACCAGGTAAAGTGTGGTCGTGGTTGAAGAAAACGGTTCTTGGTTGGTTCGGACTAACAACGGACGATGAAGAAATAACAGCAAAAATAGATGATGCTGATAGTCCTGAGAAGGGTTGGTTGAGCACGATGTTCTCTAAGATATTCCCATATTGGTTATTGCACCCGGTTGATTGGATTATGCAAAAGTTAGGGATAACAGATAAAGATGGAAAAGTGACCGACACGGGCAAAGCAAAAGCCATGGAATTAGTTGAGGGCGGTATCTTTGCTCAGATTGGTGCTCTATTCGCGGCGATATTTCCCAGATGGATTACTGAACCTATCGCATGGATAAAAGAAAAACTTGGTATTGGAGATCCTGCAGATAGGAAAGATGACCTCGGAGGCTGGACGTTTGCCGGCTTCCCCACCATTGCAGACCTTGTAGAGTTTCTGCCTATGTGGCTGACTGATCCAATCGGATGGGTAAAGAGTTTCTTTGCCGGCGATGGCGGAGTAGACCCAGCTGGTCGGGTTGCGGTGGAGACCCCGGCAGGACCCGTGGCAAAGGTTTGGGATGAAGAAACAAGGAAATGGATAACACCAGGCGGTGCCGCGGCAATAACACCAGCTGTTGACCCGTCAATTGCACCCACCGCGATTGCTGCACACGCCGCAGAAAAAGCCTCCATGCCGGTTTCTAATAATGTCGTATCGACCCAGAATACTGATGCGAGTACGGTTAATCAAACATCTGTTTATATGACACCTGCTCCAGCTGCCGTTGACCCACACGAGGGTATGACAAGAAAACATGGCCGCGGCGGATACTACTGGGCTTATTAACATTCAACATAGGATAAAAATATGGATAACTTTATTGGACAGATCATAATGACTGGATACAATTTCGCACAGAGGAATTTTGTCATATGCGAAGGCCAAATATTGGCGATTAGTGATAATCAGGCATTGTTTGCTTTATTGGGAACACGATATGGTGGTGACGGCAGAACAACTTTTGGTTTGCCTGATATGAGGACGGATAAAGTATGGAATATTAATAAACCAATATACCAAATATGCCTCGATGGGATATTTCCTTCACGCCACTAATAAACCCCTTGACATTGCGCCCGAAATGTGATATACTTATAAAGATAAATGAGAAACG
>DUAA01000193.1:1914-2891 GCA_012961055.1 Nitrospinaceae bacterium | reverse complement strand
CGGATATCCTTAAATTGTCCAAGACTATGTACTTGTTCTATATCTTCGCGAATCTGTCTTTTCGAAAGAATGGTGCCGGGTTGGGATTTGATGTAATAGCGAATGGTCGACTCATCAATCCGCTTATTTCCCACCACGGACAAGGACTCAATGACCTCACCTTCTTGAGCAGATAAACAGGCCACCGAAAAAATAAAAGCTAAGCCAATTAGGACCGCAAAAAATATGTGGGCTTTTTTCGCCATTTGCTTAGAACTATTTGAAAATCTTTGAGTTATCAGGATAAAACCTCAATTTGATTTTAAGGCAAAAAAAAGCATCAAGACTCAGCGAGGCAAACCACTGAAACTTAACACCTTAACTAATTTATTTCCGCATCACTTCATTAAGCGATGAAAAAATTATCCATTAACATTTAGAGCGCCAGATTTTTCAACAAATACCAGGCTATCATCCTGCAGGCTCACTTCAATGAGTCCGCCACTTGCGAAACGCCCTTTTAGCAGTTCATCAGATAAGACATCTTCTAAATGTTTTTGAATAGCACGCTTCAGAGGACGAGCGCCAAAATGGGGATCAAAACCCTTTTCCGCCAGCCATCTTTTGGCGCCAAGAGTCACATCAATCGTCAGCCCCTGCTCTATTAATTGTTCGTTGAGTACGCCCAACTGAACATCGAGAATACTGACAATGTTATCCAATTCCAGAGGCCGAAAAACAACGGTTTCACTTAGCCTGTTGAGAAACTCGGGATTGAAGGTCTTTTTCAAGTCTTGCTTCAGCTCCTTTTGCATCTTGTCATAGTTAAGCTCATCATCGTCCTTATGGAAGCCCAAGCTGGTCCCCTTCTCAAGCATCCTAGAACTAATATTCGATGTAAGAATAACAACCGTATTTTTGAAATCAACTACTCGACCAAAACTATCGGTCAATCGACCATCATCCATGATCTGTAATAGAAGATGATAAATGTCCGG
>DUAA01000193.1:0-1641 GCA_012961055.1 Nitrospinaceae bacterium | reverse complement strand
TGGGCCGTTTCATATCCTTCAGACCTGAGCGGGAACGACGTATTGCTTTGGTGATAACGTTGATGGCTTCACTTTGCCCCACTACTTTAAGAGCTAATTCCTGTTCCATGTTGATCAGGCGCGCACTTTCTTTCTCCTCGATTCGGGAAAGTGGAATCCCTGTCATACTGGAAACAACTGCGGCAATATCGTCTTCGGTAATGCTAGCCTCACTGGTATCACGTCCTTTATCCCAATCCGCTTTAGCCACTTCCAGCTTATCGCGCAACTCTTCCTCTTTGTCACGCAATTCGACAGCCTTTTCAAATTCCTGATTTTCAATACAGACTTTTTTATCACGCACGATGACATCAATATCGCGCTGAATTTTTTTCATTTCAGGCGATCGAGTAATTTCACGTAAACGCACTCTCGACCCAGCCTCATCAATTACATCAATGGCCTTATCAGGAAGAAACCGGTCACTAATATACCGTTCTGCAAACCTGACAGCAGTTACAATCGCTTCATCGGTAATTTTAGCCTTATGATGCAGTTCATAGGGAACCTTAAGTCCTTTGATAATTTCAATCGTTTCCTCAACCGTCGGTGGATTAACAACGATAGGCTGAAAACGTCTTTCAAGAGCACCATTCTTCTCGATGTATTTACGGTATTCTTCCAGAGTGGTCGCGCCTATACACTGAATTTCACCCCGAGATAAAGCGGGTTTAAGCATATTCGAGGCGTCTACCGAACCTTCGGCAGCACCAGCGCCCACCAAAGTATGCAATTCATCGATAAATAAAATGACACTTTTATTCTGTATGATCTCTTTCATGATGCCTTTAAGGCGGGCTTCAAACTGACCGCGATATTTGGTGCCAGCAATCAGGGAACCCAAATCTAGTGATACCACTCGCTTATCCAAAAGAGTCTCAGGAACTTCCCTTTCCACAATAAGTTGTGCTAGGCCTTCCACAATCGCGGTTTTACCTACACCAGGTTCGCCAATCAAGACCGGGTTATTTTTGGTACGACGGCTGAGAATCTGGATCACCCTCTCAGTTTCTTTAGCCCTACCAATAATCGGATCTAGCTTTCCTTCAATGGCCATCTTGGTCAAATCGCGGCTGAATTCATCCAAGGTAGGAGTCTTGCCTACTTCGCCGTTGCTTTCGGTGGGTTCTTTGAACATTTCGACAATTTTTTCCCTGACATCGTCAAAGAACATGCCAAAACTATTCAGCACACGACAGGCCACTCCTTCCTTCTCTTTCAAAAGACCCAGAAGAAGGTGCTCGGTGCCAATATAATTATGATTCAGAGATCGAGCCTCCTCCACAGCAAATTCTAAAACTTTCTTAGCTCGGGAAGTGAAGGGAATATCTCCTATAATTAGAGAGTTGGAACTACGGGGTAGGTTTTTTTCCAGCTCCTTTTTCAACAGAGCAAAGTCCACTCCGCTTTTTTGAACTATAGCAACAGCAATTCCCCCGCCATCTTTAATGACTCCCTGCAAAATATGTTCAGTACCTAAATATTCATGGCGATAAAGCTCCGCTTCCTCGCGAGCAAGGATAATGACTCTTCGCGCCCTCTCGGTGAATCGCTTAAACATGACACAACTTCCTCAAAACTGCGGATTTATAATCTGACAAT
>DUAA01000192.1:12283-17550 GCA_012961055.1 Nitrospinaceae bacterium | reverse complement strand
TTCTAATAATGGGGATTGGGCGATGGCCTTGGCCCCTTCATCTCCAATTTGATTAAAATTCAAGTCCAGTTTCTTTAGACTCTTCAGGTTTAATGATTTTGCCAAGGCCCTCGCCCCCGCATCAGAAATATTATTTTTAGATAAATTTAATGAAACTAAACCTTCTAACTTTTTGGATTCCGAAAGAGCAATCACCGCCTCATCGGTCAAATCATTATTTCTTAAGTCCAAGGTTTCCAACTCCGAAATATAGGCAAAATCTAACAACACCAATACTCCAAAGTTCCCAATCAGACCCTTCCCGACCTGATCAAGTCGGTTTTTACGATAGAGATCTTTAAACTCCTCCATCAACTGGAACCGTTTCCAAGCCTGCTTTCCACTTTTTACAATTGGATTGTAGCCCAGTTGAATATTGTGAAGATTGATTAGTTTTTTTGAATTGGTGAGTTCAATAGCTCCAGACCCTTTAATTTGATTGTAGTTCAGATTCAGCTCTACCAATTGAGTCAGCGTATCTGAGTTTGCGATAGACTTTGCCCCCTTATCGGTAATCTGATTATAATAAAGGTTTAAAATTTTTAGGTTCGAAAAAATTTTAGAGTTGGCAATGATCTTCGCCCCTTTGTCAGTAATAAAGTTGTGTTCCAAATATAAGGCTTCAAGGTTTTCTAGGTACGGGGATTCCGCCAAAGCGCGAAGACCTTCATCAGTAGCATTGACCTTATACAAAACTAGAGTGCTGACAGAACGAACTATTGGGGATTGGGCCAAAACAACCAAACCTGAGTCACCCAGGTTCTTTTCATTGATCCGTAGAGTCTTGTCATTGCGCTTAAGTTTTTTTTGGATGTACTCCTCAACATCAGTTCCTGACATTGGCGCAGAAACAGCACCTAAAATAAAAATATAAAAAAAAGGAAGAATCAAGGCCTTCCTACTAAAATTAAACATAAGTTATTGCCTTAAATTTTAACCGTTTCCTAAAACCACTAAGGATAAAATATTTTACTAGGAACAACTATTTTTTTTCAACATCCTTCAATCGCGTTTCCAGATCGCGAACTTTACGGACCAATTCTGGAAGTTTTGGAAGAGCCGTTATATACCTTTTCCACTCACCTAAGGGAACTGACGGATAGCCTCCATGCACGCTTTTGCTCTCAACATTCCGGATCGCCACTGTCCGAGCCGTAAGGGTAACTTGATCACCTAGTGTCACATGATCTCGAACCCCAACCTGCCCTGCCAGTACCACATGATGGCCTAATGTAGAGGACCCGCCCAACCCCACCTGCGCCACTAAAATTGAATGTTCTCCAACCCTACAATTATGGGCCACCTGAACCAAGTTATCTATTTTTGTTCCTTGTTTGATAATTGTGACACCCATCGAAGCCCTGTCCACGCAACTATTTGCTCCAATCTCGACATGATCTTCAATCACAACCCGACCTACCTGGTTAATTTTAAAATGTGCCCCTTTTTCATCAGGAGTGTATCCAAAACCATCTGAACCGATCACCACTCCGGCATGAAGAATTACATGGCTCCCCAATTCTGTATTACGATAAAGTGTGACATTTGGATGTAGAACAGTGTGCCCACCAATCTGGCAATCATCTCCTACAACCACACCCGGGTATAAATGAACATTATCTCCGATCTCCACACCATCCCCAACACACACACCTGCCGACAAAGTAACTTGCACACCCAGTTTTACATTTTCGCCAATTACCACACTCTCATGAATTCCTGGTTTCGGTTTTGGCTCAGGGTGAAACTCTCTCAATAAACGTGCAAAGGCAAGCTCTGGGCTAGCAACAATTATCTGGGGTATAGAGGTGTTTATCGATTTTTTTACAAGAACGGCCGATGCTTGAGATCGGTTCAATGTATCTAAGAATGTTTTTTTAATCAAGAAGGTGATTTGTCCTTTCTGCACTTGATCAATACTCTGAACACCTGTCACTTCTACCGTGCCATCCCCATTTAACTTTCCCGCAACCAATTCAGCAATCTTTTCGAGCTTCATGGCTTCCCCTTTATTATAAAATCTTTAAAATAGATTCAATTCTCCGCCCGCCCACAAGGCGGGTTGTTTATCTCGCGCTACAGACCACAATTTCAGATAACCAGTTTTTCCCTGATCGGGCCGACTTGCCCATCGACAAGTTCCATCACCCGATCCAATTGCTCGGCAATTCTTTGACTGTGGGTAACAATTACAAAAGTCTGATTAAATTCCTTATTCATTTTTCGAATCAATTCTATCAGTTGGTCACTGGCATGATGGTCCAGATTCCCTGTAGGTTCATCGGCTAAAAGCAGATCCGGCTGATTGATCAGTCCTCTAGCTAGAGCAGCACGCTGGTTTTCTCCGCCCGAAAGTTCACTCGGTTTATGATGCATTCTGTCTTTCATACCCACTTCGCACAACAAATATTCCGCTCGTTCTTTAGCCAGATTCTTATCCTGATTTTGGATCAGAGCTGGGAACATGGCATTTTCCAATGCAGTAAAATCAGGTAGCAAATTGAAAAACTGAAATACAAAACCGATGTGATTATTTCTAAATTTATCCAAATATTCGTTGGATTGTTTATAAATATCCTTTCCTTGAAACGAAACGCTTCCTGACATGGGCTTGTCAAGTCCCCCGAGGACATGAAGAAGGGTACTCTTTCCTACTCCTGATGCACCAACAATCCCCAACACTTCTCCCGATAATACTTTAAGGTTAACCTGATCAAGAACTTGAATCATCTCGCGTTTAGTCGTATATCTTTTATCAACATTAACCGCTTCGATCAGACATTTTTTTTCTGAATTGCCGAAACTCAAATCATTCATACCGCAAACCTTCCACAGGGTTCAGCCGGGAGGCTCGCCAGGCGGGATACAACGAGGCAACAAAACAAATAATTATCGAGAAGACAACGATAAGGAATGAATCAAAATACTGAATTTCCGAAGGGAGCTTATCCAGATAATACACATCGCTAGGAAAAGCCGTGAACCCAAAAAGCTGTTCAATCAACCCGACAATTTCATTCAGATTGGGCACAATGATAAAACCGCCAATACAACCGATCGTTGTCCCGGTAACACCAATAATCAATCCTTGGTAGCTGAAAATTTTCATTATGCTGAATCGGGAAGCTCCCATAGATTTCAAAATGGCGATTTCTTTAGTCTTTTCCATAACCACCATAAACAAAGTGCTGACAATATTAAATGCTGCCACCAAAATAATTAGTATCAAGATGATAAACATCACAATTTTTTCTAGTCGTAGTGCGGAAAATAAATTTTTATTCATACGCATCCAGTCTCTGGCGTAATAGGGGAACCCCAAATTTTCCTGGATTTCCTCAGCAATCTGGTCAGCTTTTTCTATATCCATCACCCGAATCTCAATCCCACTGACCTTTCCCTTCATCGCAAAAAACTTTTGCCCGGAATGTATTGATATAAAAGCCAGGTTGGAGTCGTATTCAAACATTCCCGATTCAAAAAAACCAACCACCTGAAACAGTTTGATTTTTGGAATCAGGCCCATAGGGGTTATTCTTGATGCAGGAGCAACCATCGATACAACATCATCATCATGCACCCCTAAACGACGCGCCAACTCTTTACCCAGAATAATCCCATCCCGATGAGATTTTCCGGAATAATTTACCGGGCCCTCCAATAATCTCAAGCTTCCCTTCACCAGATTTTTTTCCAGGTCAGAAACACTGGCCTCTCGCTCAGGATCCACTCCACGTACGACTACCCCTACAGCCTTGCCTCCGTATGTCAACATGACCTGATTCAGAATAAAAGGAGCCGCAGTATTTACACCTTCTACCTTTACAACTTTTTCTATAATGGATTCGTAATCCACCATCCCTGTCTGGTTGATATTAGTGACTACAATATGACTGTTGGTTCCCAGAATTTTGTCTCGCAAATCTTTGCCGAATCCAGACATAACAGCAATAACCACAATTAATGCCATGACTCCTAAGGCAACCCCACCAACGGAAATCCAGGTATTGAGCGAAATAAACCTTTGGGCACGTTTTGCTTTGAGATGACGTAAGCTGACAAAAAGTTCGTAGGACATATCAGGAATGAATCAATAAATGATCGGTTGTTTCCCGAATCAGGATTCTTTTTTCAATTGCGGGAAAAGAATAACATCTCTTATGGACGGACTATCGGTCAACAGCATCACCAGCCGGTCTATCCCTATACCTTCCCCGGCCGTGGGGGGCATTCCATATTCGAGTGCGCGGATAAAGTCGTGATCCATCCAATGGGCTTCTTCATCACCCGCCTGGCGCTCAGCAACTTGTTGTTCAAATCTTTGTTTTTGATCTATCGGATCGTTTAACTCGGTATACGCGTTGGCAATTTCTTTTCTGCCGATAAACAATTCAAACCGTTCTACCAGAGAAGGGTCATCTTCTTTTTTCTTTGATAGTGGTGAAAGCTCAATGGGATAATCGGTAATAAATATCGGCTGAACCAACCGAGGCTCAACAAAGTGATCAAACAGTTTAGCCAAAATTTTCACATGCTGGTCCTTCTTCTCTATGGCTACCTTGTTCTCTAATGCAAATGCGACTGTCTTTTCAGGGTCATCCAGAATCTCCTCAGCAACGCCACCAATTTCGATAAGGGATTGCCGAAATGTACAACGCTTGAAAGGCTGGGAAAAATCTATCATTTCCACCTTTGATTCTCCACCCGTGGAAGAAGTATAAGGAAACTGGTAGTTTTTATCTGGAAATACCTGGTTACAAATGTAACGGAATAAATCTTCTGTCAGGTCCATCAAATCATTATAATCTGCGTAAGCGGTGTAAAACTCCACCATAGTGAATTCGGGATTATGCTCGGTAGAAATACCCTCATTTCTAAAATTCCGGTTGATTTCATAGACTCTTTCCATACCTCCTACCACCAGCCTTTTCAGGTAAAGCTCTGGTGCAACACGAAGAAACAAATCCATATCTAGCGCATTATGATGGGTCTCGAAGGGTTTTGCTGTAGCCCCTCCGGGAATCGAATGCATCATTGGAGTTTCTACTTCAAGATATCGACGCTCATTCAGATAATCCCGCAACACTTGGATAATACGGCTTCTGGAGATAAAAACTTTTTTAACATCCGGGTTAACAATCAAGTCGACATAACGTTGCCTATAACGAAGCTCTACATCTTTAAGCCCATGCCATTTTTCAGGAAGAGGAAGAAGCGACTTGGAAAGC
>DUAA01000192.1:0-12267 GCA_012961055.1 Nitrospinaceae bacterium | reverse complement strand
GAATAAGGTCAGTTCACCGGTTTTGGTTTTCGAAATTCGACCCTCGACACCAATAATATCGCCGATATCAAACTTTCCAAATAATTCGTAAGCGGACTCACCCAATGCATTCTTATTAATAAAAACCTGGATGTCCCCGGACGCATCCTTGATATTTACAAAGGTTGTCTTTCCGTGCTTCCGCCGGCTCATCATACGTCCAGCAACAATATATTCTGAGTTTTTTTCATCCAACTCTTCCTTGGACATCGCAGAATATTTATCAATCAGGGAAGAAAGAGTCGCATTAACATGAAACCGGTTAATGAATGGTGAGATGCCCATTTCCCGGAGTTCGTCGAGTTTTTGATGTCTAAGCTTAACCAGTTGTCCTAAATCTTCCATGCGGTGTCAATTCTGTAATGTGTTGGAGAAACTCTGGGGTATCCAGAGCGATGAGCCAGGAAACAGTTCCGGGCAATTTGGTAGGCTAAAAACCTTTGCTACCGGGCAAATTCAGTGTAGCGAGTCTCACGAACCACCGTGACCTTAATTTCACCCGGATAAATCACCTCTTTTTCTATTCTTTTCGCAATATCCCTGGCTAAAATACCGGCACTCTGGTCATCCGTACCAGTGGGCATAACAATAATTCGCACTTCACGACCTGCCTGAATAGCAAAAGTTTTTTGAACTCCTTTGAAGGAATCACCAATCTCTTCCAATTGCGTCATTCGTTTGATATAGGTTTCCAACATTTCTCTTCGAGCTCCAGGGCGGGAAGCCGAAATAGTATCTCCTGCCGCGACCAAAACCGCGTAGGGGGATTCCGCCTCACAATCTTCATGGTGAGCAGCAATCGAATTGACCACAAAAGGATGTTCGTTGTAGCGCTTAGCAATATCAACTCCAAGTTGAGTATGTGTGCCATCGGTCTGGTAATCAATAGCCTTGCCGATATCATGCAGTAATCCTGATCGTTTAGCGAGCGCCACGTTTAAACCTAGCTCTTCAGCAATGGCCCCACATACAAACGCCACCTCTTGCACATGCTCAAGAACATTCTGAGTATAGCTAGTGCGGTATTTGAGTCGCCCAAGCAATTTGACCATTTCAGGATGGATATTATCAATACCAACATTTAAAACAGCTTGCGCACCCGCTTCCTCAATCTGCAGCTTAACTTCTTTTTTGCATTTCTTGACAACATCTTCAATGCGTCCAGGGTGAATTCGACCATCAAGGGTAAGTTGCTCCAAAGCACGGCGGGCTACTTCTCTTCTTATAGGGTCAAAACCCGACAACACCACGGCACCAGGAGTATCATCAATAATCAGATCAATTCCTGTAGCCTGTTCCAAAGCACGGATATTCCTTCCTTCGCGACCAATAATTCGGCCCTTAATATCATCACTGGGTAACTCCACCACCGAAACGGTAGTTTCTGCAATATGGTCAGATGCCAGTCTCTGTACAGCCATGGTAATTAATCGACAAGCCCGTTCATCAGCGCTTTTTTTAACATCCTCTTCAATTTTTTGAACTTCCCGCGCCGCATCCCTTTTAGCGTCATCAATTATCTTATCCTTAACTTCCTCCCTCGCCTTTTCGGCTGTGTAAGAACCGATCACCTCTAAATTTTTAAGCTCTTCCGCTACCAGACTCTCGTAATGGGATTTTTGTTGCTCAACCCCTTTTTCTAAACCAACAAGCTTTCTTTGTTGTTCTTCGAGTTCCTTTTCTCGAAGCTGAAACTTTTGATTTTCAGATTTAAATTCTCTTTCCTTTGTATACAACTCATTTTCCAGTTCACGCACAACATCCTGCCGACCTCTCATTTCTTTTTCTAATTCGGCTTTCACCACCAAAGATTTTTCCCGTGCCTCAATCTCTGCCGATTTCAACCTGTTCACTACTTCTTTGTCTGCTTCCTGAATAACTTTCTTCCTACGTTCTTCCGCTTCTTTGATTTGATACTCGGTGAACATTTTTCGCAGAAAATAGCCAATGGCATAACCAATCAGCAAAGCAATAGACACCCCTACCATCAGGGTTACAAAATCAAACTTAATATCAGCAAGCATTGCGAAACCTCAATATTAAAAATAAACCGACTCAGTTTCAAGTAGCTCAGCAGTTTATAGTATCGTTTTCAGTGAAAATTCTTTGGACTCTCTCATCCCAGGAATCCTGGGGAACCGAGTCAACAACTTGAAACCCGTAGGCTACTGCCAAACAGAGCACGCCCTCTGGCAATTGACTCAAAAGCCCATCAAAATAACCTCCGCCATAACCCACCCGCCTGCCAGAAAAATCAAACGCCAAACCTGGCAAAATTACAGCATCAACTTTTAACGGAGACACCACTCTGGAATTATCCCCCGAAGGCTCCCTAATACCGTGGGAACCGAGCTCAAATTCCTGCCCCATATCCTTAATTTCACAAACTTCTAGACGTCTTTCCCTTGGGGTCAACCTTGGAACATAAACCCGCCGGCCCTCCTGAAGGGAACGTGCAATCATCTCATCTGTACGAACTTCATTACCAAACGAGAGGTAAAACATTACATCCCGGCGAACCGAAAACTCCTTACAGGCAAATAGTTTGTCCTCTATGATCTGGCTAAAGTTTAGAACATCATCCAAGCTCATGACATCCCGTCGCCGAATCATATCCTGACGGATTGCAAGCTTATCCCTTTTTGTGAAATCACCAGGCATACTCCCTCTAGATTATTGCCATGGTTACCCACGCCCTTGGACCAGAACACGGAAAATAGCCCAAACTTATTAAATTTTAGGTAGGAGCCACAAAAGATAACCGACCAAAACCGGCAATGGGGACATAGGTCAGGGCAAGATTCTGAGCCAAAAGACCGGCCAAAAAAAAACTTGCGTGGATATTTCTGAAAACTAAGCCCGATTTACCGTTTCGCTCATTTTTCAGTCCCAATTAATTCCAAGTCTATACATTAGGAATTGGATATATATTCAGGCTTGGTCAGGCGGACGTCCAACCCTCAAAACTCTTAAATATTTAAAAAGTCTCCCCGTTTATGCCGTGCAAAAACTATTTTTTGAACCTGTCAAGGACAGGTGGGGTATCCGTGAACTGTTTTAGGCTCCCCTTCCAGAGAGGGTCTGCACACCACAGCCGAGCCATCAACCCCATACACAAACTGTTGGCTCAAGAAATTAAATTTTTACTCGAACACAACAGGGAGACTCCACTTCAAATTCCACTGCATTCTACCACAAAGCCCAAAGCCCCTCAAGGCCTATGTAAAGCTCAAAACCCATTACTTTTCAATATTTTGAAGCTCTTCATCTAGAGCTTCAATCAATTTTCGGAGTTTCTCTGCCTCCATCTCTTCCCCTGCCCCCACTTGACTTCTCAGCTCCATTAATTCCTGCGCAATATTAAGCGCAGTGAGGATTGCCAAGTCCAAAGTGGAAGTTTTGCCGCGCGCACTAGACAAATCCTTCATTTTCGAATCCACATAGCAGGCCACCTCTTCGGCATCCACTTCTGCAGAAGAGCTTTTCAAGTTATAGGTCTTTCCATAAATCTGGATTTTTTTACTACTCGTCATTTTCAATTGAACCTATTAAATCAATCAGCAGGGGCATTAAAATTTTCAGGTTTGGTCAACTAAAACTTCTTAATAATCCATATTCAGGACAAATCAAATTTGTCCACTTTTTTTATAAGGGCTTGAACCTTAGCTCGCATGGCCTTCCTATTTTTTTCACTTTTTTTGTTCAAGGTTTCTAACTGGGAAAGGCGACCTTGACTACCCTGATTCATGCTGTTTTCATTTGCCAGAATTTCTTTTTCCCGATTCAGTTGATCAACCTGGCTGGACAACCCTTGGTTTACTTCCTTCAAACGACGGAACTCTCCTAGGAGAGCTAACACACTTTCTTCCAGTTGATGAATATCCGGTTTAGGCATGGGCAGAATCGTAGCATCGGGATATGGGACTGTCAATAACCCCTTATTCCCTTAGTGAAGCACCAAGTTCGCTCTTTAAGGCTTGAAAAATATTTTCAAATAACGGGTTGACCTCATCATCGGAAAGCGTCCTCTCGGCAGACTGAAAAGACAATGCAAAAGTGAGACTTTTTTTATCGGCCTGGATTTTCTTTCCTTCAAAATGGTCATACAGCTCTACCTTATGAATCAATGGACTACTGGCTTTAAAGATCAACTTTTCTACCTGTTGTGCAGTAACCGACCGGTCTACCAGAATAGAAATATCACGGTAAGTCTCTGGGAATTTGGGAATCGGCTGAAAATGGCGAGAAGAAGAGGCCTGCTGTTCCAGAACCGCTAAATCAATCTCCAAGGCATAAATATCCAGTTCTCCAACTAAGTTCTTTTCAGCCGCCATTTGCCCTAGGCAACCCAACTCCGCATTATTTACCCAGACTCGAACTGATTTCCCCGGAGTCATAAATGATCTATCATCAGAAGAAGTTTCCAACTGCAAGTGCAGCTGCGCAGCCAGCGTTTCTAAAACCCCCTTGAGGTCATAAAAGTCATACGCCTTTCCTCTCGGTTTCCAAGGGGTGAGTTCATACGGCCCCAACACGATAGCTGAAAATACCGCTTTTTCAGTTTGTTCTCCAGAAGAACCTAAATAATAGACACTCCCCACCTCAAACAACTTGAGAGGTTTCTGGCCTTTGCTTAAATTGAGTACCGCTGTGTTCAAAAGGCCAGGAAGCAAGCTAGTACGCATCGAATCGTATTCGGAGCTCAAGGGATTTTTTAACGCGATCACCTGATCCTGCTCGTCAGCAAAAGAGGTTTTAAATTCTTCCGCGACCGCACGCTCGATAAAACTGAAATGAATAGTTTCTGAAAAACCGGAACAAATGAATACCTCCCGCACCTTTCTAATGAGGCTTTGTTTTGCAGATATCCTCACCGGTCGTACCCCCGCCACTGGATACACTGTTTCGACCTTGTCAAACCCATCAACACGAGCAACTTCCTCGATGAGGTCCACTTCTCGTGTAAGATCGGGACGAAAACTGGGAATTCTCACCTCCATATTTTCTGATGGGCTCGCAATCTCCATTCCCAAGCGGGAAAGCAGGTCTCGGACCTGCTCAGCATTAAAACTGGCACCCAAAAGTTGATTCAATTGACTCAATCGTAGAGAAACTATTACCGGCTTTCCAGTTTCAGGATAAATATCCACCCGGCCCGAACAAATTTGTCCTCCCGCCAATTCCTTTATCAACAAAGCTGCCCTTGCCTGAGCAGAAATCACACCCTCCCAATCTACCCCTCGCTCAAAGCGGTAAGAAGAATCTGAACGCAATCCATATTTTTTTGAACCTTGGCGAACTGTAGCAGGATCAAAACAAGCACTCTCCAACATGATATGGCAGGTGGTTTCTGATACCTGGCTGTTTGCCTCACCCATAATGCCTGCCAAGGCCACAGGCTTCTCCTCATCAGCAATAACCAGGGCATCGGGTTCCAGCTTCAAATCAGTGCCATCCAAACTGGAAAAAGGTTCACCTTTACTTGCACGACGTATGACAATTTTATTTCCAGTCAGCAACCTTAGGTCAAACGCATGCAAAGGCTGACCGTATTCCATCATCACAAAGTTGGTAATATCTACAATATTATTGATAGGACGCAGGCCGATAGCAATGAGCCTATCCCTCAACCATGCCGGGGAGGGACCAACCTTCACATTTTCTATCACTAATGCACAATAGCGCGGACAAAGTTTCGGCTCTAAATTTTCAACGGATACACGCTCTCCTATCGCCACGGCACCCCATTCAGACTCGAGAGCCTTAAGTGGGTCGGACAGTTTCAAGGACTTGTTTAGTAGTGCTGAAACCTCACGAGCCACCCCTATATGGGACAAACAATAACCTCGGTTTGGCGTCACATTAAGTTCGAGCACTTCGCTCTTGCCTCCATCGGGCATTTCAACTATTTCGTGGCTTTCAATTTCCAACCCAGCCATGGTCAGAATACGCCCCAGTTTATCCGCTGTGACATCGATCTCGGTATACTCTTTTAACCAGTCAACTTGTACTTTCATTTATTTCCCTTATTAAAAAAACCACACTTGAGGGAGATTATAATTGAACCTTCCTTAAAAATCTACCGGGCACAATACACCATTCAAGTTTGTCGCCTTTTATAGGCTCCTTCTCGATACGTTAAACCCTAAGCCGTGATAGAGTATCCCAAAGAACTCAAACTATCCGTATGAAACTGACAGAAACCAAAATTCTCTCGATGATGAAAAAAAAAGTCGCGCGACCCATGAAAGTCGCGGATCTTTCACGACAACTGGGTGTGCCGGAAACTCAAAAGCGAGAGTTCCGTAATCTCATCAAAGATATGGCCGGCGAAGGCAGCTTAATAAAAATACGTGGGGGACGCTACGGACTTCCCGACGAGATGAATCTGGTAACCGGCAAGCTAGTTGGCCACCCTAACGGATTCGGATTCGTCACCCCCGACAAACATGGGGAAAATGATGTATACGTCAACCCACGCCACATGAACGAAGCCATGCATCAGGATCATGTCGTGGTGCGTGTTGAATCGGAACGGGAACCAGGAAAACCGGCGGGCCGTATCATACGAATTCTCCAACGTAACACTTCGCATCTTGTTGGAACCTATGAAAATTTTGGCAAGGACGGATGGGTCATTCCCACCGAGCCTAAATATTTTCATGACATTTTTGTTCCCGCAAAAAATCGCAAGAAAGCCAAGAACGGTCAAGTCGTTCATGTGAAAATTGAAACCTTCCCTACCCGACACAAACCTCCTTTAGGAAAAGTGGTCGAAGTTTTAGGTAGCTCCAACGACCCAAATGTCGAGCTTCAGTCCATCTTCAGAAAACACGGAGTCCGGCAAGGTTTTATTCCGGAAGTTCTCGATGAGGCTCAATTAAAAGGAGCTGAGAACCCCGCGCATTCCATGAAAAACCGAACAGACTTTACCCAACTGACAACCTTCACCATCGATGGTGAACGAGCTAAGGATTTTGATGATGCTGTTTCTCTTGAACATATCGAAGAGGGATACCGGTTAGGGGTTCATATCGCCGATGTCAGCCACTTCGTCCAAGAAAACTCCCAACTCGATAAAGAAGCTTTTGAAAGAGGAACCAGTATCTATTATGCAGATGGGGTTATCCCCATGCTTCCCGTTTCCCTGTCCAACGAAGCCTGTAGTTTAAAACCCGATGAACCTCGCTTAACACTCAGTGCCATCATGGATTTTGATCACAAGGCCAATTTTATTTCAGGAACACTTCATCCCTCCGTCATCAAAAGCCAACGACGTTTCACCTACACTGAGGTTCACGGTTTGCTGGAGAAAAAAAAGGAGAAAAAGGAAGATGACCCGGTAATGCAAACCTTGACCGACATGCACCATCTCAGCCAACTACTTAGGAAAAAAAGGTTCAAAAATGGAAGTGTGGATTTTCAGGTTCCTGAGCCAGAAATCCTCATGGATTCCACCGGTCACGTTAAGAGCATTAACATCAGCGAGCATAACTCAGCACACAAACTGATCGAAGAGTTTATGCTGGCGGCTAACCAGTTCGTAGCTCTCAGCCTGCACGAACGAAACATACCATCGATCCACCGAACTCATGAGTCTCCCGATCCAGATCGACTAGAGACCTTCAATGATTACATCGCATCCTTTGGATTGGAAATTTCTTCGCCGGTCCGCTCCATCGATTTGCAAACCCTGTTGGAAAAAGTTCATGATCGCCCCGAAGAACGAGTCGTCAATACCCTGCTTCTTCGTACTATGAAGAAGGCTCGCTATTCTAACTCCGATCCCGGCCACTTTTGTCTGGGCTTTCCCCATTACTCTCATTTTACATCGCCGATCCGCCGCTATCCTGATCTCGTGGTACATCGGCTCATTAAAAAATATCTAAATCGCAAATGTCTTCAGAAAGAAAGAAAAGAGCTTCACTCCCAACTCGCAGACATTTCAGATCAGACCACCCACATGGAAATCAAGGCCATGGCCATTGGACGTGAAGTGACCGATCTTCGCCGTGCTCAGTTCATGGTCGACAAAATTGGGCAATCCTTTAACGGAACCATCACAGGGGTTACCGGGTTCGGATTTTTTGTCGAATTGAAAGAAATTTTTGTTGAAGGACTGGTCAAGGTTTCCAGCATAATGGATGACTATTATCTATTCATTGAGACAGAGCACCGGCTCATAGGACAAAAACGGCATCGTAGTTTTCAAATCGGGAGCCAAGTGAAAGTACGTGTCGCTGGTGTAGATTTGGGTCGCAAACAAATCGACTTGGTTGTTCTGTAACCATTAGCAGGTTGCTGAAAAACCTCAGAAGTTGTCATCCTCGAGGAGCCGAGGACAGCGAAGGATCTCGAAGTTATGCAAAGATCTCTCCAAGAAGGGGACCAGAGAGATTTAATTTTTCTGTCTAGCAATAGGATGAGAATTATAGCCCTTCGCAACGGAGGTACCTAGGCAAGGGTTCTGTAAGCCTTAAAAATGGATGCTCCCCGGAAAAAGTCCTCACCAGTGGCCACGCCTAGTGGTTGTGGTTTGGGGCAGAATTTGATATAAAGGCTTTTTTTAACCTTTAAATACTGGCGCAAATTATCATGGCAAACGTAGAAAAACTGCAGGAACATTTAAAAAAGACCAAATCTAAATTGGCGGAATCTAAAGGCGATGCTGCTGAGGTCCGCAAGTTGAAAAAGAAAACTAAACGGCTAGCACGCAAATCCAACAAAATTGTCGCTCAAGAAAAAATGGCTGAGCTGAAAAAGAAAAAGAAGAAAGATCGCAAAACTAGTTCCTCAGACTAACCGGAACTTAAAACGGATTGAACAAGCTCGGTTGCAACCAACCCTGATTTCCCCCTGACTTTCATAAAGAGGCATCTAGTGTCGTTTGATATTGAACATATGGCTATGCTGGCGCGGTTGAAATTGACCCCTGACGAGAAAGAACGTATTTCAGGTCAAATGAAAACGATTCTCGAGTACATTGAAAAACTCAGTGAACTCAATACCGACAATGTAGAACCCACGGCGCATGTGTTAGGGCTCAGCAACGTTTTTCGTGAAGATGAACCGGCACCTCAACCTCTCGCCGATCACAACCCAATTTCCGATTCACCCGCGCACTTTAAAGGACATTACGAAGTACCTAAAGTTCTTTAACTATTTGGTCCCAGCCTGTTGGTGGACTCTATTGGCAATAGTTTTTGCTGGCAGAATAATTTCAACCTATAAACGAATAAATATTCCGCTCCATGCATCGCATTAACATTACTCAAGCTCAGGAACTTCTTCGGTCGAAAAAACTCAGTTCCGTTCAACTGACTGAAGCAGTTTTCTCGCGCATCGATCAAGTGGAAGAGAAAGTTCAGGCTTTTGCTCACCTGACCCGTGAGAACGCCCTCGAACAAGCAAAGAATGCAGACACCCGCATTGCAGCCGGGGAAGAAGCACCTCTGCTGGGAATCCCCATCGCCCTTAAAGATCTAATCTGTACCAAAGGAATTCGTACGACCTGCTCCTCAAAAATTTTAGACCAGTTTGTTTCTCCTTACAACGCCACCGTTACCGAAAAACTAATTCAGGCGGGAGCCGTGATCGTAGGAAAGACTAATATGGACGAGTTTGCCATGGGATCCTCCAATGAGAATTCACATTACCACCCAACCATGAACCCCTGGGCATTGGACCGGGTACCAGGCGGTTCCAGCGGAGGGTCTGCTGTTGCTGTTTCGGCCCACCAATGTGTGGCCGCTTTGGGCAGTGATACCGGTGGTTCCATTCGACAACCTGCTAGCTTTTGTGGTGTGACCGGACTCAAACCCACTTACGGAAGAGTATCCCGGTTTGGACTGGTTGCCTTTGCCTCATCGCTCGATCAAATCGGCCCATTGACCAAAACCGTTGCTGATACGGCAACCTTGTTGAACGTGATCAGCGGTAAAGACCCGCGCGACTCCACCTCCGCCGATGTCCCGCCACCCGATTTCACTCAGGCCCTGAAAAAAGATGTGCAGGGCATGAAGCTTGGCATACCCAAAGAATACTTCACCGGTGGAATCAATCCTGATGTAGAAAAGGTAATCCAAGATGGAATCCGCACACTCGAATCGTTAGGAATGAAGACGGTGGAAGTTTCCCTGCCGCATCTCGACTACGCCGTTGCAACCTATTACATCATCGCCTGCGCTGAAGCTAGCACCAACCTTTCACGCTTTGATGGCGTCAAATATGGTTACCGGACCGATAAAACCGACTCTCTTGTTAGCATGTACGAGAACACCCGCGAAGAAGGTTTTGGCGAAGAAGTCAAGCGACGCATCATTCTCGGAACCTTCGTGCTTAGCTCTGGTTATTACGATGCCTATTATTTAAAAGGCCAGAAGGTGAGAACCTTAATTAAACAGGATTTTGAAAATGCGCTAAACCAATGCGATGTGATCGCATCACCGGTCGCCCCTTATCCTGCTTTCAAGCTCGGGGAAAAATTGGACGACCCATTACAAATGTACCTAGCGGATATTTATACCATTTCTGCTAACCTGGCAGGCATTCCTGCAATGTCAATTCCCTGCGGCTTTACGAGTACAGAAAACCTCCCCGTCGGCCTACAATTAATGGGCAGACACTTTGATGAATCCAGCCTAATCACAGTCGGACATAGATTTCAGCGGGCCACCGACTTTCATAGCAAAGAACCTTCTCTTTAACCTCAAACACTCTATTAATTTATTTTGAATAGAAGCCCAGATTTTCCCTCTCTAATTTAGAACTATGAATCTGAGTCCAGTCACAAAACACTCATAATCGATAATGATCAAAAACAAAACCTATTACTGGGATCTGCTCGACGATCTATTTCTGATTTAATTGGCAGATGTTTTTCACCCCCACGTAAACCCGCCTTATAATTCATCTGCATTTATTCTTTCTGCCAACTCCTCAACAAACAGTTCCATATATTGTGGTGAAACCGCTGCCAGATGCGGTTGAATGAGAACGTTTTCCATCTCCCACAACTTGGAGCTTTCTGGCAAAGGTTCTTTGGCAAACACATCGAGGTAAGCTCCAGCAATTCTCCTGTTTTCCAATGCCGCAATCAGATCGTTCTCCTGATAGATATTTCCGCGCCCCACGTTATAAAAAAAACAAGAATTCGGTAACGCACCGAAATGTTCGGCCCCTAAGATATCGGTGGTTTCTTTACCACCGGGTAAGACACAAATCAGATGGTCGGTTTCTCCAAAAACTTTTTTCCAGTTTTTAAAGGTCTGAATCTGATCTGGATTGGTAAAGTAATCAGGCATGCGACCCGTATTTCTTTTTATCCCTGTGATATGGCACTCAAAAGGCTTAAGTCGTTCGGCGATGGCGTTGCCGATCTTTCCAAACCCTAAAATGGTGACCCGACTTTTATAAAGGGTATTTATTTTTTTTGAAATTTTAACCCTTGCCCATTTTTTCTGTTTCTGCATTTTTTCTGATAACGAATAAGCTTTCAAGAAATAGAACATCGCGCCAATTACGCATTCGGCAATCAGGCTGCCGTGGAACCCTCCAAAATAAACACTCAGATTTTCTTTGGGTTCTACTTCAATCCAGTCATTGCCTGCCGCAGGTGTGGCAATGAGTTTCATCCGGGGTGTAGATTGCAGCCAAGACTCCTTAAAAACCCAGACGATCACCGCCTCAGCCTGAGGCAGACGATCTCTGAAATCTTTGGAATTCTGGCAAACTTCAACTTTCAGGCCGGGAACCCGACTCTCTAATAGATCCTTATGCCCAGTTCCGAAATTCCAAGCTTCGACATGAGGATGAGTTAAATAGACTAGTATTTTTCTTGTTGGCATTTTTCTTCACCGCATAAGAATAAAGTTTCCATTCACACCTAGGCAAAACATACCTCCTGTTCCAGTGTTCTCAAATCTTCTTACCGCATAGAGAAGGAGTTGAAAAACTGAAGGTTGAACTGCGCAAATATGTAAATACTTTTATCAAACATCATAAGCAAAAAAAATTAAAAGACTTACCCTCAAACTGATAACCTTTTAAAATTATGAGGATTAATTCATTTTTTTATTTAGCCCGGATTTTGCGTTGACTGGTTATAGCAATTGAAACATATTTATCAACTTCCATTTAAGGAGGTATCAAAAATTGTGGGTAATACGCAGGTCTGTGTTGAAGTGTTTCCAAAAAATATCCCGCTAAGCGAGTCCATTGCCAATATTA
>DUAA01000191.1 GCA_012961055.1 Nitrospinaceae bacterium | reverse complement strand
AACTTACAAGCATCACTCTTATATAATAAAGGAATATTTTCCATGCAGCAAAAAGTTTTAAAACATAAAGTTGGGTTAGAAACGCATGGCCTTAATAATCTTGACAAGATTCACTGGAATTTATCTACCCCACAACTCTACGAGCATATTATCAACAACAAAGAGGGATACCTTTCTCACTTAGGCCCGGTATGCGTAACGACCGGTGAACACACAGGTCGTGCTCCAAACGATAAATTCATTGTTCAGGAGCCCTCAAGTCAGGAAAATATCTGGTGGGGGAAAGTCAATCGACCGTTTACTGTAGAACAATTTGACTCCCTATACTCCAGGGTTCAGGCCTACTTACAGGGCAAAGAAATTTATGTTCAGGACTGTTGTGCGGGTTCCGACCCCAAGCATCAAACCCATATACGCGTAATTACAGAGCAAGCCTGGCACAGTTTGTTTGCGAGAAATATGTTTATCCAGATCCGGAAAATGGCTAAACTTGAGACCCATGAGCCCGCATTCACTGTCATTCAGGTGCCCGGCTTTAAAGCGGTACCTGCCATTGATGGGACCAATTCGGAAGTCTTTGTCATTGTTGATTTTGCTAAGCAGTTGGTTTTGATCGGTGGAACAAGTTATGCCGGGGAAATTAAAAAATCTGTTTTCTCTATTTTAAATTATCTCCTGCCGCAAAAACAAAACGTCTTATCCATGCATTGCTCAGCCAATATCAGCAAAGAAGGGGATTCGGCTGTTTTTTTTGGACTTTCAGGAACAGGCAAAACCACCTTATCGGCCGACCCTAACCGTAAGCTGATTGGTGATGACGAACATGGGTGGAGTGACCGAGGTGTCTTTAACTTTGAGGGGGGTTGTTATGCTAAGGTAATTCGACTATCCAAAAAATCGGAACCTGAAATTCATGAATGCACCCGCCGCTTTGGCACTTTACTGGAAAATGTGGTTTTAGATCATGATACACGCCATCTGAACCTAGATGATGGCAGCCTCACGGAAAACACTCGAGCCAGCTACCCAATCAGCCACATTCAAAATGCTGTACTTGATGGCATGGGAGGTCATCCGAGTTATGTGATCATGCTGACCTGCGATGCTTATGGAGTCATGCCACCGGTTTCCAAACTCACTCCAGAACAAGCCATGTATCATTTTATTTCAGGCTACACCGCTAAAGTGGCAGGCACCGAAAAAGGGATGAGCCGCGAACCGACAGCAGTTTTTAGTACCTGCTTTGGCGCTCCCTTTATGTCCCTGCACCCATCCGTTTATGCAGGAATGCTTGGGAAAAAGATCGCGAAGTATAACGTCTCCTGTTGGCTAGTGAACACCGGGTGGACAGGAGGCTCTTATGGAGTCGGGCATCGGATCGAAATTGAGCATACACGAACAATGATCAAGGCTATTTTAGAAGGCGAACTGAATGATGTGGAAACTCAGGCAGATCCTATTTTTGGTGTTCATGTTCCAGTAGCAGTAAACGGAGTGCCCAATGAAATCCTGCATCCCAGAGACACCTGGAAAAAGAAGGCCGCTTATGATGAAAAAGCCCGGGAACTTGCAATCCAATTTGTAGAAAATTTTAAAGAATATGAAAACGATGTGGATAAAAAAATTAAAGATGCAAGTCCAAATCCTTCCGGGATGTCAAAAAATGGCAGCAGGAAAATTCATGAATTAAGGAAATAATTTTTCTAACGTTCACCTTTCTCCTAATCATTTAAGTAGAGCTGCAATTGTGAATTTAGCACCTATCATAGCAGTAACCATGGGAGATCCGTCTGGTATAGGCCCTGAGGTTATCGTTAAATCTTTTCAAGATGACGACCTGCACCTGCAAGCGCGAGTGGTGGTGATTGGCGATGCTCGCCTGCTTCAGGCTACCGCAAAAAATAATGCCTCCGAGGTCTTAATTCACACTATTGATAAGCCTGATGAAGGTTGGTACCAGACCCGCACCATTGATGTTATTGATCTCAATAATGTTGCCGAAAATATTACCTTAGGTAAACCCAGCAGAGAAGCGGGCCAAGCCAGTTTTGAAGCAATCCAAGCCGCTGTGGATCTGGCGCTCCGGGATGAAGTCTCGGCTATTACAACAGCACCTATCAACAAAAATAGCCTACATCTTGCGGGCCATACTTTTCCTGGCCATACTGAGCTATTGGCTCATCTCACAAAATCAAAACAATCTGCACTCATGATGGCAGGCAACTCCATGAGAGTCGTGCTTGTCACCACCCACGCCCCGATAGGTCAAGTCAAATCTATGATTACTAAAGAAAGAGTGCTCAATACAATTCGTCTAACTCAAGAGTGGCTGACCCAGCATGTTACCGAGGTTCCCAGCATAGCAGTGACTGGATTAAATCCGCATTGTGGAGATGGAGGTATATTTGGCCAGGAAGAAACCGATTATATTGTTCCCGCACTGAAAATTGCGCAAACAGAGGGTATCCAAGCCAGTGGGCCTTATTCGGCCGACGCCTTATTTGGCAGACCGGATTTCAAAAAATATGACGCAGTAATTTGCATGTATCATGATCAGGGAATGATCCCTGTAAAAATGGACTCCTCTGGACAAGGAGTAAATATTACTTTGGGACTCCCCATACTAAGAACTTCGGTGGATCACGGTACCGCCTTCGACATAGCAGGACAAGGCAAAGCCTGCGCCGAAAATCTAAAAATAGCTATACGAACAGCGGCCCAATTGTCTCAATCTACCCTATCTATGCAATGAAGAAAAGGCCCCTCGGGCAAAACTTTCTGATCGATTCCAATATCGCTCAGAACATAATCCAATTGTCTCATATCCAACCCGGTGAACCTGTGGTCGAAATAGGACCCGGGAAGGGCATTCTCACCCAGCTGTTAATCAAGCAGGCAGACTCGCTGACCACCATTGAGATCGACCCCAAGCTTTCTCGTGAAC
>DUAA01000190.1 GCA_012961055.1 Nitrospinaceae bacterium | reverse complement strand
GAACTTCTTTTTTGTAACCGGGGTGTCATCATCCTTACCCTTAAACCATCCTTTAGATATTGTTAAGTCTTCCATCAAGGTTCTCCTTGTTCTTGCAAGTTCAAAGATCACTGTCTCTCTTTTCTTAACGCGGATAGTGTCCCTTATGTTTTGATACAATTCAAGCCCTAAAATTATATTGTTTAAACTAATTTCGTGCTTGGGAAATTTCTGTTGAAAGAGATGGATCGGTGTCAATTATTTCAGCGATGCCATCAAAGTCACAGTGAGGATCTGCGACAATTTTCTACAACTTTTAGAAGGTATTTTAAAGTGCTGTAAGCGGATTATTTTCATTTATCAAACCTTGTATATCAGTTAGGTTCACCATAAGAACAAGTAATTAGATACGTTTGATCACATTCCCCAGCGGAAGGGTTTGGTTCGAATTATTTTCCTCGAACAAGTTTTGTCTCATAGTGTAAAACTATTCCAATCATGCTGGTTTTAAAGGAGTTTTCAATTCTGGTGTTTTTTGATTTGGAAGATATTGGTTGTTAACATTTTATGCTATATCTGTGTAAATCTGCGGAAATGGGATAATCCTGAAAAAAATACCCAATTGAGGATAGATGGGCATTATACCGCGTATGAGGGGGGCATAGATTTTTGCGGTAAACATAGGGTTCCCTTATAATCATGCCATGTTTTGTAAGGATCAAAATAAGGTTGTTAGAATTTTTCTGTATCTCATTTTATTTTTAATCAGTTTTCTGGTTTTTGATTCAATAACAGTGGTTACTTCAGTACTCTTGGCGGTAGCGGCGTTAGACTTGTTTTTATCAAGAGCAGACCAGAAAAATGGTCGTTAATTCAAGGAGGTTTTTAATTGAAACTTTTGGGTCAACTACGAAAAATGGATGCGGAGTTTCAGGAGCCGATTGCATATTTTTTAAATCTCGATAAAAAATCGTATCCCTTAAACCTGCATATTGGCAAGCTTATGAGGCTAAACTGGTCGGGCACCATAACCTGCATTGAATGCGGGCGGAAGACACGCAAATCTTATGATCAGGGATACTGCTTTCTCTGTTCTCGAGATCTACCTGAAAATGCTATGTGCTCGGTCCGCCCAGAACTATGTGTACATGAAAAAGGAAATGAAGCCGACCGTGAATTCTGGCGTACCTATTGCAACATCGATCATTATGTTTATCTTTCTTTGACCAGTGGAGTGAAGGTGGGTATCACTCGTCATTATAATATTCCTGCTCGCTGGATTGACCAAGGGGCTGTGCAAGGATTGATCATCGCCAGAGTTCCTGAGAGAGTACTTTGTGGTCAGATTGAAGTGGTTCTGGCAAAACATTTTGCAGACAAAACCAATTGGCGAAAAATGTTAAAAGGAGGCGTAGATGAGGTTGATTTACTCGCCCTTCGCGAAAGGGCTCATCAACTCTTTCCTGAAGATTTAAAAGAGTCTGCTGTGCAGGATGAGTCTGTGCAGGACTTGGTTTATCCTGTCGAATCGGTTCCTGAAAAGATCTCCAGCCATAATCTTGAAAAAATACCCGAATTTACAGACCGTTTGACTGGCATCAAAGGCCAGTATCTGATTTTTGAAACACGGGTGATCAACCTGCGCAAATATACGGGGTACCATGTGGAGTTTGACTTTCAAGACGAATGAAGTTAAGTGATATAAGTGTAACCGCTGGGAGTGAACAATCGAAAAATAGAGGATGGAGAAAAAAAACCGCACCCAAATGGGTGCGGCTATTCAGTAAATTTACGCAAAGCTGTTAAATCAGGCTGCCAGGGTAATAATTTTCCCGATAAATGCGGGAGCTTTTTCTTCATGGCTGTCTGGGTTGGGAGTTAACCGGGCAACTTTAATGTCTTTGGCGAGGCCTAGTTTTTCCAAAAAGCAAAGAGCCCACCAAGTCATGTCAACTTCCCAGGGACGCAGACCATGCCGTGCAGATTTTGGAAATGCGTGATGATTATTGTGCCAGCCTTCGCCCCAAGCTAATAGCCCGACCCACCAGCAATTGGTGGAAAGGTCATCTTTGAGCGGAAAGGTCACATAACCAAAACAATGTGCTGCGCTGTTCACCAGCCAAGTGGAGTGGTAACTCACTACCAAGCGGACGAAGACACCCCAAACGACCCAGGGTATCCCACCAATGGCAAGTAGGATGAAGCCAAAGACTACCTGAACTAAAACAAAATATTTGTCGAGGAATTTGTAAAATGGATCTTCACAAAAATCTTTGGTGTAATCGCAGAGAACCTTTTGGTCATCAAACTTGGAATGAGTGTGAAACATCCAAAGCAAATGTGCCCACCAGAAACCTTTTTTTGCACTGTGCGGGTCTTCTGGTGTGTCCGAGCCTGCGTGATGCATGCGGTGTTGCCCGACCCATTTAATGGGGCCGTTCTGGCAGGCTAGTGTTCCAAATAAGACAATCGTGTATGCCACCCACTTTGGCAAAGTAAAACCTCGATGGGTGAGATAACGATGGAAACCTAAACAAATGCCCAGTGAACAGGTGACCCAGTACAGAAAAAACATCACCGCTACTGCGCTCCAGGAAAAAGCAAATGGAAAAAAGGCAAAGAGCGCCCCGATATGTACAGAGCCCAGCACGGCTGTTGCGACTGGATTAAACTTGAGTAGGTAATTTTTGATAGACTCACTGGTCATGTAAAAGCTCCCAGAATAAAAGGTTTTAAGACACAGCTATGGTACCTTGCCCCTGTTCAGCCATTTGTAAAACTTTTGTAATATCCCACTAGGTGTGGGGCCAATGAACAACAGGCTACGCCTTGTGGAAATAAGCCTCTTCCTCAATTTTGAGCCTACCCTCGCCTTCAGTAGTTTCGTTAGTGTCAACATTACGTTGTCATCGGTGGTGATACCGGATAATTAAGCTTTCATTTTTGGCATCAGGATTGTTAAAGTAGTAGAAGT
>DUAA01000189.1 GCA_012961055.1 Nitrospinaceae bacterium | reverse complement strand
GCCTACCGTCGAAAACGGAGCGGATGAAATAGCCCGACCGCACAGAGAACCGGCACCGTGTGCGGGGTAAACCAGCACTTCGTCCGGCAGATTCATCACTTTATTGAAGAGAGAATCATAAAGCTTCTTTGCCAAGAGATTCGGATCCTCATCCGCATCACGAAGATCTGGCCTTCCAACATCACCGACAAACAGAAGATCTCCGGTAAAGATGGCCACTGGATTTTCATCCTCCTCAAGGAGGAAACTAAGGCTATCCGGTGAATGCCCAGGAGTTTCCAGAATACGAATCTGGGCATCTCCAAATTTAATGATATCGCCATCCCGCGACGGAGTGTGGTCATAGGTCACAGGGGCAAAATGGGAGGTATGAATTGAGGCCCCGGTCAAACTGGTCAACTCTTGAAAACCCGAGGCAAAATCGGCGTGAGGATGCGTGTTCAATATGGCGACAATTTCGGAGTCCTTGGAACGCGCGAACGCGATGTAATCATCGATATCGCGTTTCGGATCCACAACCACGGAGTGAGGGCCATTGACAACAATGTATGAGGCGTGAGCCAAACCTTCGACGAAGTAACGTTTTATATGTGATTTCATATTTCGATATAACTTAACCAGAAAGTGAATTAACCAATAAGTTCCCCATCAGTGTGACGGCAATTAGTATCATGAGTGATGCAAAATATATTCTCAGGGATTGAACTGAGACTCGCGAACGGGAAGCCTGGCCGACTACAAGGCCAACAACCACGACTAGCATGAACCCTAGCGTTAAAGGCCAATCTATTTTAGAGTGGAGATGCCCCAGAAAACCAAACGATGCATTAATGGTAATCACTGCCAGAGACGTTTGAGTGGCAATCCTGAAAGGCAAATTGGCAAATAGAGTCATTGCGGGAACGAGTAACACCCCGCCCCCCACTCCGACAAATCCTGTCAAAAAGCCGACTAACAGACCGATCGAGCCGCACCTGATCCAACGGCAGGGCGGTACAACTTTTAACCTGTTGATTGGGGATGATTTGTCGCGGGACCTCATTACAGCAATGCCAGATATTACCATGATCACAGCTATCAGAAGCAAAAGGATGCTTTCATGAACTTTTGAGGTGAAAATCGAACCAGCGGATGCCCCTATCGCCCCGCTTAAACCGAAAACCATCGTGGCCTTGTAATGAATAAGGCCTGACTTGCGCTCAATCCAAACACCCACCAAACCGGCAACAGCCAGCACCACCAAGGTGATCACGATAGCTTCAGTCACCGACACCCCGGCGACATACACCAGGATAGGGACTCCAAGAACGGACCCCCCTCCCCCGACAAGTCCCAGGGTGACTCCTAGCAAAACACCAAGAATAACGAGCAAACAGGCTATCATTTATCTATTGGACAAGAGCCCATACAGGTCGACCTTCTATTCCAAGGCATACGGGCAAGAAACAAGCCCATCCCACAGGTATCCGTTATGCCGGCAAACACAAGGCCTGCACCGACAAAGGCTGAAACACCGAACAAAGCATGATTAATGAAAAAGCCAAGTACAACCCCAAGCAAAACAAAAAGTCCCGCGGCAATCCTCACTTGTCGCTCCAGTGAAATAACACTTGAATCTCTCTCTACCGGAAGCTCATCTGTTATCCATTGATTCAGCCCCCCTTCAACAACGGTCGATTGCATTTCATGACCTGAATTCAAGAGATCGGCTGCATCAGAAGCTCGTTTACCCGACTGGCATAGAAGAAGCACGGGGGGGGTTCCAGTTAAGTCCGGATGCGATTCGACCAACTCCTTTGAAAGTCGATCGAGCGGGATATTGAGAGAACCGGGAACATGTGTTGATGCAAATTCCACAGGTGTGCGAACGTCAACCAACACACACTGACCATGACCTAACATGGCAGAGGCGGATTTCGGGGAAGTAATAAGTGGTTTAGTATTCATTTTATTTTAATGGCTATATTTACAGTGTTGAAGGTAAAAATTTAAGCAAAACGAGCTCTAATACAATCCATGATGCTACCCAAATGGGGCTCCACAATTGAGTAATACGCCTTACGGCCCTCCTTCTTAGCCTCCAAAAACCCACAGTGCTTCATGAGGCGCAAGTGCTCAGAAGCCATGTGACTGGGGATCCCACAGGCGTTGGCCAACTCCCCGACGGTGTAACGATCGCTGAGCAACATCTCAACAATGCGAAGCCGATGGGGGTGAGCCAGGACACGAAGGCATTCAGCAGACTTTGTCAGCTTGCCCAAACTAATTAATCCATGACACTCAGTCAGCACAGAGGTGAATATATCTAGATATATCGACATATCAACTAAAAATTGTTTTTTTTGCGTGGCGGGAGAGGTTGAGGCTAATAATTCATTTTTTCTTAATGTTTTGATCAATTTGAAGTATTTATGAAAACCAACTTACACGGTTTCCGTGTCTTCTCGCATAAGTATCATCCCGATTTAGAGTTTCACCATTCTGATAATTAATGTTCCATCTCCCTGTTTGAAATACCTTCTTGCGCTTTCATATTGGAAATTTGGTCTGGATGTTTAACCAGAAATATCCCAGCGTGACACCGATGGAAAATTATGGATGCTCTCTGATTTCAAGGATGAAAAAACAGTTTTGTTAATTTGGATTTTTACCGACTGTTGCCCTGTCTGTCATGGTGAATTCCACGAATGGATAGAATCCAAGGATGCCTTTCAATCCGGGCTTCAGCCTTACAAAATAAGGGTTGATGGCTGAACCGAAAGCATACGAGCCGGTCAGTCAGAGGGGTAATCGGAGCGGCCTCTAAGCTTTACTCAGAGGCCGATTGTAGCTATTTCGGCTTGGTACTGATTCCGCGCAATGAAGTCTGGTGGATTCCATTTTCAGAGGTTAGAGGCAAGTCTTCGGTCTGCACCAACATTGAGCATGATTCATTGGATGAATACAGAGGCAACCTCGATGGCCTCAAAAAGTGTGATTG
>DUAA01000188.1:6303-17942 GCA_012961055.1 Nitrospinaceae bacterium | reverse complement strand
ACTCCTCCTCTTTCTGAGCGATGGCTTGGATTGGATCAAAAGGTGGCCTCGATGCATTTAAAAAATCAAACTCGTAGGTATGAATGTTTCCGATAAACAGCCTATTAAAGATAACCCGTTATGTCAACACCACAAGGATGAATCCTGTTTGTATTGTGATGAAAGTTTTTCTTCGAGAGATTAAACCGCTATAATAATTTTTAAGAGGATTTCTAGTTGTTGGTTATTTTTCTCTAAGGCAATTCGCCGTCCTTATTTATAAGGGTTGCTCATGATCAAAATTAGTTTTTAGAGAGTCTCTCAATAAGCCTCATTGATGGAAATAGAAAAAGTGATTTTTTATCCATTAAGACGTATTCTTAGAAAACTCAGACAACCGGAAACCCGGTTGCTTTTCGTGCTGGGCTTAATCTTTTTATTAATGATCGTGGTTTTCGCGCTCATGCTGTCGACCTACGAAAAGGATATGACCTTTTCAGACGGCCTGTGGACTGCTTACATTACTTTGACGACGATTGGATACGGGGATATTTCTGCGGCGACTCCGGAAGGAAGATGGACCACAGTTGTGACCTCGATGCTGGGAATTGGTTGTTTCGGGGTATTGACCGGGATCATTCTTGAACGGGCTATGCAAAGGAGGATGAAAAAAATGAAAGGCGAAGGTAATTATACAGGCAACGGGCACTTAATCATTGTAAATGTTCCTTCCTATGGGGAAATAACGGAGTTGTTGAAAGAGCTGGATCACAGTCCCGATTTCAAAGATATCCCCCGTGTGATTGTAGCCGCTCATTTACCGAATAGGGATAAAGAACTTCCAGAATTTTTAGTTCGGAAAATTGACGCATTTATCATGGGCCTGCCATCGGCTTCGGAGACTTTGCAGCGGGTCAACGCGTCTCAGGCTAAAGCTTGTGTCCTCACTTCTTGTGCCGCTGACCCGGCGATGGATGACACTAATACCTTGACGGCGGGTCTCATCGAAAGAAACTGGCCGCAAGTAGTAACCGTCATGACTTGCAGCCGTGCAGAAACCTTGAATAACCTCAATACCTTCGGCATCGATGGTGGCATCAGTACCACCGACTTGCAAATGGGTCTCTTGGTGCAGGAATTGGAAGACCCCGGTTTGTATCAAGTTTATCGCGAACTGTCCTCCAATGCCGGGGGTAACCAGATTTATATCAGCTATTCGGCTGTGGGTTCCTGGGAGGGTGATTATCAGGAGTTCAACATCGGAAGTTTAAAGATCGCCGCTATTCAGCTCAAACTCCCCGTAGAGGTTTTAGGCCTTCAAAGTATAGGAGGACAGTTGCGCCTCAACCCGGAAAATGACCTAATCCTAACTTCTACTGACCATATCATATATATGTCCAGAAAACGTTTCGACTGGTTGAAGAACAGTGGCCAAATACTCCAACAAATCTTCATAGGGGCTTGATAGAATTTGATCGCTCTGGTTGGTCTATATTTCTTCTTAGTTTCTTGTGTACAAATATTTGACTGTTTCTAGGGAGGGATAATCAGATTTCAAATTTTCGAGCAATAGAGTGAGGGCAATGGATTGCTCGCTGTCCATATCGTCTCGGTTTCCTATGACACAGATCCCGATGCTGGTTGCATCCATATCCGCATGATGGGATCCAATCTTGGAGACATGCCTTCCCATCAAAATTTTTCCTTCTGGGGCTAAGATGAAATGAAAACCGATTTCAGGTTCCCCTCTTTCTAAATGAGATTGCTTTATTTTTTCATAGGTGGGTGAATCTGCTTCTGTGAAATGAACCAGAATAGATCGAGTCTCCTGCCTTGTTATCAATTTCGGTAAATATGAGTCGTGATTCATGTTCAACTCACTCCTTTAGAGCCTATAGTATAGCGTGAAAGGGATCCCTGTAATATTAATTACAAATTGAGGGATGCAAAAAAATCAAAACATCGGCCATCAGAAATAACGCAATTAAAATGAGTTTTGTTAACTTCAGAGCTATTCTTTGAAATATATCAGCTACGGCATAGAACCGTTGTTAAGACAATGGTTTTATGAGTAATAGCTATGATTAAGGACATGCCTATACTTGTTATAAATTAACGGAAAAAAATTAAAAAATTTCAGCTTGGGAGTTATACCGAATTAACCCCTTTATTTTGGGGGGTTAATTGAGTACCTAGTGGCATATGCTAATTATAGGTGTGGACTTTTATGTCGGGGTCTAATTGTGAGCGGAGATGATTTTCAATGACACGCAGGGTACCTCCTGTGGAACTGGGGCACCCCCCGCAGGCTCCTTGATAACGAATTCGGACAATGGGTCCTTCCACTTCAATGACCTCAAGTCCTCCCCCGTCGTTTGCCAGAGCAGGACGGATTGATGAATCAAGAACGGCCTCAACGATGATAATTTTTTCATCATCTGAAAGTTGGGGGTACTTTTCCATATCAAAATCATCAAGAATAGATGAAGACACTTCTTCCTCTCCATCCGCATATTTTTCCAAATCTGCTTCGATAATATTTTTAATCTTATCCTTAAAAATCACCCAAAGGTCAGCAGAGATCAGGGTAATGGATACAAAATTCTCCCGCAAATAAACCATATCAATAATATCCAGGGCAAATAGGTTGTGAGCGAAAGCATCAGCTTCCAGAAAGCCACCCTCTTGAATGGTTTTGGAGCCTGAATCGATCACTGTTTTGTCCAAAATAAATTTTACCGACCGGGGATTTGGGGTCAGTTCAATGTTTTCAACGGTAAAAGTCATGGAGTGGGTTTCCTGCATGGGGTTTCCTTGGTTAATTTAAAGATGAAGCTTCTGTTCAAGTCAAAGATAGGATGGGTTCTATACAAATCCGGTTCAAAAAGTTAACAGTTTTATCATTAAACAAAGTTTATACCTCGATAAGTAATAATACAGATTTTTTATTAAACATAATAGGATGTATATCTTTTATATATTTGGTGTTGATAACATATCTCCATTGAAAAAGTCATTCTTGCTGAAAGAATTAAAAGATGAGACTAATTTAATTGTAAATTCACCCGTTAAAAGCTTTATTTAAATTAATCTCCGAAGCGCTGAAGTTTTTGAAGAATTGAATATCAATTTTTGTGGTGATGGTTGAGAACTTTTGCGACTGATTGCATCATCCATTTCTCTCCAATTTGCCAAGTGTCCAAGTCAACTTTAGAAACCTTCCAGTCGGTTTTACAAATTTTCGGTAATTCATGATTGCCTCTTAAAATAATGATACATTGGAGAATGCTAACTTGCTCGCTCAATAACTTCATTTCTTTCGGTGGTCTTAGTATTTTTAAATCTATTGGAAAAGGATTGCTCGCTTTTTTGATGCTAATTTTTGTTTTGGGAGCCTCTGCGGGAGGGGTGTTGGCGGTAGATTTTAAAACCTATCTTAAAGGTGCCCAGGCAGAAATTTTGAGCCATAAGTCAAGTATTAGAGATGACCCTCTGGATGAGGTCGCTTTTTTTGAGCTGGGAAAGGCCTATCTTGCTTTAGGCAGGCATGAAGAAGAGATAGCAGCTTATCAGGAGGCGGTTAAACTTAACTCTCAGTACTCTGCGGCACATTTTAATTTAAGTATGGCTTACGATTTGTTAAAGGATGGCCCAAATGCCATCAAACATATGTTGCGAGCTCAGGATCTATATATTGAAGAAAGAAAACACGCCCAGATAAGAAAAGTGCAACGCCAATTAAAGTTTTTTTATTTAAAATATCAGCGTAAATCTTTAATTCCATAAAACTGAAGTTTATCAGTTGACGGAAATATGAAATAATGATCTGACTTTGGCAAGTCATATTAAAAAGGGCAAGGTGGAGGTTTCTGTAGAAAATGCTGACGGCAACAAAAAGTACTTGTCCAGTTAAAAGCGAACGATCTGTCTGGGAAAATGACTTTAATCTAAGCCTGCGAGCGTACAGTATCGGTCATAGCCATTGAAGATTGTGAAATCACTGTTTGATCCGATAAAAAACTCTCCCTCTACCTATTAATATTTCCGACGTGGTTCGATTTAAGGCAGTCATAAAATTACGATTTAAGTAGTCATTGATTTTTTGCTTGGTTAATAATATCCAGTAATATTTTATCTCCTGTTTTCAACCCAATTGCAATCCCTTTCATAGAAGGCTAGTATTGAGATATGGAACAAGACTTTGAACCCTTAAAAAACCGACTCCGGATAATCTGTGATCGACTGGATCAAGACGAACAATTATATTTTCGTCCTCTTATTGATACCTTTCGGGGACAGACCCAGGAGTTTCAGCGCATCATGCGTGATCTGGGCAAGTTTGGCGAGAAAATTGGAGACGGAAGTAAATTCCAGGTCTATCGCGAAATCCAGCATCTTTTTGATGACGCGTTTCGAAAGAAAAAGTAATTTTTTCCTGATTTTATAGATAGAGGGCTGTGCTGATGAGTTTTGCCGTCCATCTTATTGCCCGCGGTAGGGTGCAGGGGGTCTGGTTCCGGGCCGGTACCCAGGAACATGCTTTGCAGTTAGGCGTGTGTGGTTGGGCTAAAAACTTCCCGGATGGATCTGTTGAAATGTATGCTGAAGGAGAAAAAGATGCCCTCGACCGATTTATAATCTGGTGTGGAAATGGGCCGCCTGCGGCTAGGGTTTCAGCTCTGGATATTGAGTGGGTCACACCTCAAGGCTTAAACACATTCGAAATACGCTATTAGGCGTGGGGTTTTGATACCTCTTTCCAATTTTCCGTGTCCTAGGGGTCCCCAATTTTTAATGACTTTTTTAGGCAATCAAAAAGTTATTTCGGCTGAAAAAGTTGTTGCCCAGGTGCTTTCAATACAGCAGAGAAGTGTAAGTTTTCTTTTTCCTTTTTTATGATTTGAATTAATTTATTGACTAAAAAATGTGATTCGGTTTTGGTTGTAGATGGATTTAAACCTGAGAATTTTTCCCGGAGAGTTGTTCGATTTTATCAGTCCAAACTGTGCAGGCAAAATAACTACCAGAAAAATTTATTGGCCTTCCTAAACCCACTTCTGGAATCATACATACTGATGGAAGAGATCTAAAACCAGACCCTCTTGAGATGAAAAAATCATTGGTTAAATTTTGGGCTGGCCCTTTTTATATAACAAAATTACGGGTTGGGAGTGCCTAGGATTTGTTGCAGACCTAAATTCCATAGATCGGGATATTGCGCGCGAAAAAATCAGGAAATTTTTCAACTTTTTTAATTTACAGGATTTTTCTAGTGAATTGATTGAAAGTTACTAGCATGGTTATGAGACAGAAGCTTATCATTTTAAGGACGCCGATGTATGAGCCTTTAGTTCGGCTGGATCTCAAGGGCGAGCGTTAAAGAAAAAATGATAGCATTGAGAATAGCGAAACAATTGCGTTCCCAAGATGAACAACGGCATGGCGATTTAGAGGCAGTATTTTTGGAGTTAGCAAATGATTCCTTTAGCGAGGTAAGCTGTGAGCAATAGCGTTTATAGCTACAGTAAACATGCTAATTAAGAGCTGATTTGATAATTGGAGAAGGAGTTCTGAGATGAGTAAAGTTGGTGAATACATGAGCACTCAAATTTTTTCAACCAGCCGAGATAAATATGCTTATGAGGCGATTGATGAAATGTATAAGAACAAGGTCAGCGCGCTTTTAGTCAAAGAGGGCGAGGAATACGTTGGAATCATTACAAAAACGGATTGGATGTTTCTAGTTTTAAAAGGTGAATGCGACCCTAAAATCATGAAGATATCATCTGTGATGACAAAACTTTCCAATACGATTGACGAGAATCAAACCATCTCTGAGGTCTGTACAATAATAGAGACCAAGAAAATCCGCCATGTGCCCGTGACCCGTGATGGTCTAATCGTGGGTATGTTTTCAGTGAAAGATTTGGAAAAATACTATTTACAATTGCATAATAAAACGGATTTTTAATTAATTAACTTTTTTGTTAAAAAGAGAGATTCATTTACCCTCGCCTTGTGAATCCGTTTCTGACTGTGGCTTTTTCTAATCTTTTGGATGTTTGAACACCACTTCAACTGTTAGGATTTTGTTCTTGCGCTGGACCTTGAATGTGGAGTGGTCGTCAAAACCTTTGTTTCGTAAAAGCTCCAGGATATCGTCGATTCCGGAGATGGGTTCACCGTCCATGCTGAGTAGCAAATCGTCTGTTTTCATTCCGGCATTTTTAGCATTGGAATTTTCACCAATGTGTTTAATGCGTAATCCACCCTCCTTTTCTTGGGTGAGCCGCACCCCCAAGGTAACTTTGTTTTGGCCTGGCACTCGGTATTCCACTTTCCAGGCGTAATCTGAGGAATATAGCGGGATGGAGACTTTTTCCACAGTCATCCCACGATTTTTCAAGTTCTCGGGAATTTGGGTGATGCTGGGCTGAACGATGGAATAATTGTGTGGTATTCGTCGGTAAGCCCGTTTTGGGATGCCAAATCCATATTGAATATGGAATCCGCCGACAAGCACCACCAGTTTTCTAGCGGTATTATTAGGGTCACGTAAAAATTTAGCCACGGTTTGGGCCATGGTCTCTTCCCACAACAACAACATTCTGTAAGGTTTTTCCAGGGCTTTAGCGGTACCCTGATGTCCACCGAATGCAGATAGCGAGAAAGCTCTGTGGTACGGGTCGGTGTCGTCTATTTCCGGGTAAAGCGTATCTCCAGGGGCTGGATCGCCTGCGCGAAAATGGTTTTCCACCGCAAAGGTGGACTTGAGCCCAATTAATGGGAGATTGTTGGATTTAGCAAAATCGAATATAGGTTGGTAGAGACCAAACCCGCCTCCCCAATTTGAATGGAATAGATTTTTAAATTCCTTGATTCCAAGTTGGCCCTGGTTCCACATGTCCAGCTTTTCTTGGGCGGAGCGACGGAACATTTCCAGTCCGATTGTTACCTTGTGTTTTTCTGATAAGTGTTGAATGATTTGCAATTGCACTTTGTGGGCTTCAATATTATCGTGCGTTTCCCCAATATATATGACTCGGGACGTTGAAATGGAATCCATCATTTGTACCAGACTGACGACTGTGCCGGTTGGGATATGAAGAATTTGGTCTACGTCCAGATCGCCTAGGTTTTTATAAGGAGAACCGTGGTTGGGCACGGCAAATTCTTCAGAATGCCCCTCACGGGGAAGAACCAATAACCAGAATAAAAACAAGGCTACCATAACGATTTGAATGGTTTGGGTGACTGGATTAGGATTCATGATATTGGGGTATTGACTTTACGTGAATTTTTGTTGATAATCTCGTGCTTCATATTAGAATAGTGTTTCCGTGAAAGTTGGAAAGATCAGAGCCGGGAATTTGGTGTCGAAATACTATTTTCTGCCATCAAAGTATTGTTGGTTCCGGTTAAAAACTCTGGATAGGAGGTAAAGGTTTTTGATAGTAACAGTTTACCAAAATCAAGTTGAGAAAGCCTTAAAAGTCTTAAAAAGACAAATGACCAAAGAAGGCCTGCTGAAAGAACTCAAGCGCCGTCGATTTTATGAGAAGCCTTCAGTAAAGAAAAAACGAAAGCAAAAGGAAGCTAAGAAAAAGAGAAAAGCTGCTTTGCGACGTATGCGATCCTACAACCACCTATAGGTTTTGTCGCATTCCTTTTTATCCTGCGTCTGATTGTGCTAAATAATTACTGTAACTCTTTGATGGGTTTTCGTAACTTTTTCTGGCGCAAATTTTCATAAAAGACCACCGCACTGGCTGATGCTGCATTTAATGATTGTGACTGACCTTCCATGGGAATGGATAGCGTGACATCACATGATTTTGTTAGCAAAGGCCGAATACCTTTTTCCTCTCCTCCAATGACTAATGCCAACGGAGTATCGTATTGGTATTGGTAGCATGGCATTTCTCCATCGGGTGCGACTCCTGCAACCCAGAACCCCGCTTCTTTAAGTTGTACGACACAGTGGATTAAGTTTGTGACCCGTGTAATGGGCAAATGTTCGATAGCCCCCGAAGAGCATTTAGCAACTGTTTCGTTTAAGGCCGGAGTACCATGTTTAGGTAGGATCAGTCCCTGAATACCCAGGATTTCTGCTGACCGTATGATTGCTCCGAGGTTTTGTGGATCCTGAATTCCATCCAGAATGACAAGTGTTGGCAGGGAAGATATTTGAAATGCGGTTTCAATAAGGTTTTCCAATTCCAGGGTAGGGATGGCGGAAAAGTATCCCGCGAGGCCTTGGTGAACATGCCTGTGAAACTTTTTCTTGAATTCTACCTTGGGCAGGGTTTTAATCGGTATTTGTTTTTCTTCGGCCAATTTGATCACAGCCTGTACCCGTGTAGAGGGTTTGCCTTGTTCGATAATTAGCTGAAAGCAATGACGTTTAGAGGCTAGCAGACTTTCACGGACCGAATTTATTCCAACAATTAGAGTTTTCTCTGAAGGTTTCATTAGTAAGTGAAATGGAAATTTCCCCCATAAGGGCAAACAGGTTGATATGGGATTTTTACTGGACGAATAGCTCCAAATGATCTATATCTTTATGAAAATAATAGATTTATGCGTCTGAGAATTGTTGTTAATCCTTGCGCGGTTATAACAGGTCTTACATTACTTCCTCAAAAAAGATTTTATTCCCGCGAAATAACTACGAAAGCTATTTTAACCTTTTTCTACAATACGTAAACTTTATATGCCGATTTCTCGAAAAAGGATCATTTTCTACTCCCTATTTACTTTAATTCTTGCTGTCTTTTCAGTTTTTTCTTTGGCCTATTACCAATTAAGAAATCTGGGTGAACTTAAAGCGCTTGCCGTAGAAAAACTTGAGACGTTGACCCATAGGCAAGTACTAATCGGTGAGGCGAAAATGGATATTGTTCGTGGCCTCAGCATTCGATTGAAAGATGTTTCGGTCAAATCTTCGAAGTCTGGGAAACCTGAGTTGACAGCACGCAGTGTTTGGGTGGTGGTCCAGTTATTGCCATTGTTGGAAAAGCGCATTGAGGTCAAGAAGATCATTGTTCAAGGGTTATCTCTCCAAGTGGTTCGTGATGCTGAGGGACGGTTCAGTGTAGGAAATAAGTGGATAACCCAGCCTACCGAAAGCAACTTATTCACAGTTCTAAAAACCACCCTTATAAACAATCTTATGATTGAAGACGGGGCCATTCATTTTAAGGATTATTTCAATCGCTCCCCTGAAAATCCTCTGCCATTGGACTTTGAGCATATTTCTTTTTCTGTAAAAAAAAGCCTTCATAAGCCACCATTCCAGTTTATCTTGAAAGGAGAAATCCCTAACGGGGGGACGCCTACCGTTATTAAAGTTTCTGGAGCATTTGATAATGTTTCTAAAAACCAGGGGTTCAATGACATTTCTATTAATGGAAAAGTTCGAGTCCATGAATTGCATTTTTCAAGTTTTCAGCCCTATTTGAAGACAGTGCTGGCAAAAACTTCCCCGGATAGCTGGTTATCTTTGGACTCTAGTTTCTCAGGGAGACTTGGTGGTACCCTAAAATCACAGGGTACATTAAAATATTCTTCTAGGTTGAATAAAGACCAATTGATGTTGCGGGATGCCCGTGTGCCACATAGGGACCGATTGGAGTATAAGGTTTCTTTCGACAAAGACTCGATTCATATCGAAGAGTTGAAATCAGAATCGGGTCCATTTAAGTTCACGGTCAAGGCTTCCTTGACAAATTTCCTTTCTAAAGATCCTTCTATAGTCTTCGATCTGGTTACCGATTCATTTCAGGTTAATAAAATTGCCGATTACCTTCCGTTGAGGTTATTCCCCGAGAAATATCATGCGCTAGTCCAGTCTCGGTTTGAAAATGGGTTGATAAAAATAAAATCTTTAAAGTTTGAAGGAAGCTTGAAGCAGCTTCAGGAACTGGCGCTGGAGAAAAACCAGATATTAATTTATTCAGAATTTGAAATGAAAAAGGTGGATTGGAAGTCCCCTTTGCCAGCGTTGCAGAATGTGACAGGTACTTTCAGGTTGACCAAGGGAAACACCACATTGCATATCACCAAAGCCCAGTATGAACAACAACCCATTACCAATGTGTATGGGACGATTAATAATATCATGACGCGGCCTATATTGGATCTAAAAGTCGGAAACGAAGTTGAAATGAGCCAGTTTCATGAAACTCTCAAACGAATTTTCAACGGGCATCCCTTATTAGATTCTATTTCGATCTACGAAAATTTTGAAGGGACTGCCAGTATCCGGTTGGATGTTAAAGGCCCACTTGACGACCTTGATATGTTGACGATTGCGGGGGAAATTGGCATAGAAAATGTTTCGCTTAACGAAAAAGGATTTGAACCCAGACTGGAAAACCTGAAAGGAAAAATTTATTACACTCACACTCCAGAAACAGATATACGCAAGGATGCTTCTTGGATTCCCGTGATTAGGTATGAAAACATGTCCGGTAGTTTTTCTAATAGTTCTTTTTCAAATATGAATGGGGAGATGGGTTTTAGTAATGGAGAGCCCTTGGAAAAAATATCAGCAACGTACAAATTTGCTGCCAGCGATTTACATTATATCTTATCTGAAGATTCTGAAGATGCTCTGGTAACCCTTAGAGAGGGGTTGGAATTCATTTCTGGAGGTATGATTTTGGATTATAGGTTTCAAGGTAATCCATCCAAGCCGGAAACTGAAAAGGAGTGGGGAAAAATAGAATTGAAAAACCTGTCTATGAAATATCCTGATCAGTTGAAAGCGATGATGGGCCTGAATGGCAGTATCTCCTATGGAGATGGAACTATAAGGCTAGAAAATTGGAGCGGTCGATATGGTGATTCCCCGTTTCAGCTGGAAGGTGAAATTAACCGCAACAATATCAATAACCTTGAGTACGCTTTGCGCCTGGACTTTCCCGAACTTGTGCATACTGACTTCAAGGATATTCCCCTTTTTAAAGATTTTAGATTTGAGGGCCCTGCCCAAGTTTCCCTGAAACTGAATGGGGATCTGGATTCCTTTAAGTTTGAACATCACGCCGATCTGGCGCAGGTGAAATATGAAATCCCCGGTTTTATTGAAAAGCCGGCAAACGCCTTGAATAAATTCAAGGCCAAAGGAAGTGTATTAAAAAATGGCGGTATTCTTATCGATAACTGGTCTTATGAATTGGGCGGGAACCAAGTCTCTGGAACTGCAAAGATTCAGGACATTAACAACCTGGAATTCATCATAAGTCTGGCCTCAGATAATTTTCAGATGCACCCTTCAGGACAGTTTTTTAGTTTTCTTGATGCGGAGATGGACGGCACTACTAATTTTAATATTACGGGTTCCGGAAACTTGAATAAACTTCAGGATTCAATTTTTGAAGGTGAAATGAAGTTGAAGGGGCTCAAAATTCGCCCAAAAAACTTTTTATCTCCATTGACAGTGAACGCCAGCTTGAGATTTAAAGAAGGCCGCCTGGATATTCGTTCAGGAAAAATCAGTTCTGACAAAAGTGATGTCAAATTCACAGGTGTTTATCAAAGAGGCGATGTCCCCAGTCTGGACTTGAATGTCACCGGTGAGGGAGTCAATATGGATGATTTTTTACCTGAACCGCAAAGTAAAGAGGCTTCTCTCCTTGACCTGCTAAATAACTATG
>DUAA01000188.1:3158-6293 GCA_012961055.1 Nitrospinaceae bacterium | reverse complement strand
AAGGAAAGGGCAAGATAAAATTTCAGTTGGATAAACTAAATTACAAGCTTTTTTCCCTAGATCATGTTCATGGCACTATTGCGCTGGATAATAGGAAAATAGAAATGAAAGACCTGGTTTTTAGCTCTTACCCATCTGTCATTAGTGGCGGGCAGATATTGATTGATGCGCAGGGTGTTAGCCGAGTTGAGAGCAGCATAAAAGTTCAGGATATGGTAACAAAAAACCTGTTCAGTTTTTTTGGTAAAATTTTTGAAGACAGTTTGAGTGGCAAGGTGAAAACACTTGATGCCCAATTGAAAGGGAGCGGGAAGGATTGGAAGGAAATTTTCATGTCCCTGTACGGAAGTATATCGGTTGATATTCAATCTGGAAGCATAAATCAGGAAAAGCTGAAAAGAGGAATTCGCAGATTATTTAGTTCGATTTCCCAACAAAACCCTCTGGACAAGGAAACCTCATCGCCCTTTAAACAGATTTCTGGGGATTTTGTTGCTAAAGATGGAATAATTGAAACCAAAAACTTTGTATTCGAAACAGAAGATCGAAGGACCTCCATTGTTGGGACGTTTGACTTGGCGAATCAAACCATGGATACGGTTGTTGGGGTAGCTCCTTTAGCCCAGATAGACCGGTTCCTTACCCAAATTCCTATAGTTGGAAAAATTCTTACCGGCGGGGATGAAAAAAGCATATTGAAAACCTATTACACCGTCAAAGGAAATTTTAATAATCCCGAAACTACGATGATTCCTTTTACCTCGCTAGAAAAACGAGTCATTGGAATTTTTCAGGGAATTTTGCAGACTCCGCAGACCATCCTTGCTCCTATTATAGATAACCTGTCCCAGACCACGCAACCCTCTCCCAAAGTTCCTGCCAATAATTAGCAGTTTGCTGATAAATTTCTACGTCAAATCTAAACGATATCAGGCCGACGAAATAACAAATATGCACAATCCACCATAAAGAACCTGTTGTTCAGCTTCGCATTTCAGCCCGAGTTGAAACTTGTGTCTTCTTAGAGGAATAATTCCAACGGATGCATTAACGAGCTATCGGTACGTTTCAGCACTGCTAGGCTTTTCTTTGATTTATAAATTGATTTCGTCGTGGATCTTGACAGTTAGCATACGAAGGTTTGGGGTTTTTAGATGACGGCTATCAAATCCATACTTCATACTATAGCTTAGAAATATTAACAATCCGGAATTCGTCAGGAGATTTTCCCAAATGCATGGTTAGGGTCGCGGAAATGGCAGCAATATGTTCGTCCTGACCGCCAATTGAAGACTGAGCGGTTGATTGTTGATGAGGTGCTTTAGCAGGTGGGGCAACGTAAGGGATCATTTTCACCAATAGCTTGATGGTGAAGATCAAAACGATCAAAACCGTAAAAATCACCGTAATGGAGAGCAGTGAAACTTTAACTGCTTCAAGAAAAGAAGCTTCCATGATTTTTTCCTTTCGCCCTCATACGAGCGAGGTAATTAGCAATAACTGATCACGAGACCTAAGTCACGCTGGCTAGGGTTGCATAGCCCCAGCCACCTGGGCAATAGCGGAAGTAAGACCAGGTTCTACTGTGCCAATAATACCTTCTAGCGCGGCATGGGGCTCGGGAACGGCCATATCTCCAAATAGGGAGATGAACACTCCGGCGGCTACGGCACTTCCAATAACACCCGCAACATTTGGGCCCATAGCGTGCATCAGTAAAAAATTAGAAGAATCTGCTTCCGACCCTACTTTCTGGGAAACCCGTGCCGCCATGGGAACCGCCGAAACTCCTGCAGAGCCGATGAGTGGATTTACCCGGCCTCCGGTCAGCTTGCACATGATTTTGCCAAAAAGTACCCCGCCTGCGGTAGCGATACTGAAAGCCAGCAATCCCAGGACAATGATTTTAAGTGTTTCAACCCGCAAAAAAGACTCAGCGGTCATGGAAGAACCTACAGCCAGCGCCAGAAGAATGGTAACGATATTGATTAAATGAGTTTCCGCCGTTTCGTGTAAGCGGGCTGTGACCCCGGATTCGCGGAATAGGTTTCCTAGCATTAGCATTCCTAATAGTGGGGTGACACCGGGTAACATCAAACAGCAGACGATGGTTACTACAACGGGAAAAACAATTTTAACCGTTTGGGATATCGGCTGCAACTGAGCCATTTTGATTTTCCGCTCTTTCTCGGTCGTTAATAGCTTCATGATAGGGGGTTGGATAAGCGGAACCAAAGCCATATAGGAATAAGCGGCCACGGCAATTGGAGCAAGTAAATGTGGAGCTAATTTGCTGGCAATAAAAATAGATGTGGGTCCATCAGCACCACCAATGATTCCAATGGCACTGGCTTCAAGCATGTTAAATCCCAACATTACCGCTCCAATGAGGGTGATATAAACACCCACTTGCGCTGCAGCACCCAGAAGTAGAGTGGTGGGATTGGCTAAGAGTGGTCCAAAATCGGTCAGTGCACCTACTCCAAGAAAAATCAGAGGAGGAAGTATCTCATGCTTGACCCCCTGGTAAAAAAAGTTGAGCAGGCCTCCGGCATCTGTACTTGCCATCATACTCATGGGAAGATTGGCGAGAAGACACCCGAACCCGATGGGGAGGAGTAGCAGAGGTTCAAACTTTTTCCAGATAGCTAGATAAAGCATAACGCAGGCGACTACTAGCATAAGCATTCCACCGGCTTCTAAATTAGAAAACCCGGTGGAGGTTATTATTTTTGTCGCTGATGCGCTAAAACTAAATTCCATTATCCAATAATGACAAGGTTATCCCCGGTTTGTACGTTGTCGCCTTCCTTAACCAGGATAGATTGAATGGTTCCAGATTGATGGGCATTAATTTCAGATTCCATCTTCATGGATTCAATAACAAGAAGGAGATCTCCTTCACTCACCACATCGCCTTCTTTACATTTCATAGAGAAGATCGACCCTGGTAAGGGTGATGCCAACGGAGAACCACTTGCGGCGCTGGCTGGGGGTGCTGCCGCCACAGGTGTTGCAGGTGCAATGCTCTCTCCCCCTGTTGCAATTTCGACGGTGTAATCTTTGCCGTTGACCCGAACCCTATAAATCGCCGATCCTGCAGGAGCAGCTGGTGCAACAACTGGTTCGGGTGCC
>DUAA01000188.1:0-3103 GCA_012961055.1 Nitrospinaceae bacterium | reverse complement strand
CGGGTTTTAAAAAAACTCAGAGCCACTTTAGGAAATAAAGCGTAGGTCAGACGATCCTCTTCGCTAGTGTGTTTGTCTCCCAGTTCCTTGCATACTTTTTCCCATTCAGGTTCGAGCAAATCAGCGGGACGGCAACTGGTGACTTTGCCATCTTCAGAAACTTTGGCTAGCAATTCAGGATCGATAGGAGCTGGCAGTTTGCCATAATTACCCAACAGGCATTGCCGTGTCTCTTTGGTGATAATTTTATAACGTTCTCCGGTCAGCACGTTCAAGGTTGCTTGAGACCCAACTATCTGGCTTGTTGGGGTGACCAGGGGAGGGTAACCCATGTCTTTTCTTACACGTGGAACCTCTTTCAGAACTTCATCGAGTTTATCTAACGAGTTTTGTTCCCGTAACTGATTTTCCATATTGGAAATCATGCCACCGGGAATTTGTGATTTGAGGATACTAATGTCTACCCCTCTGAAATCGCTTTCAAACTCCGCATAATTTTTCCTAACTTCAGTGAAATAATCATTGATTTCCTCAAGGAGATCAAGATCCAGACCCGTATCCCGGGGTGTGCCTTTCAGGCCGGCTACCATACATTCCGTTGCGTAATGAGATGTTCCCATGGACAACGATGAGATTGCCGTATCTACCATATCCACTCCTGCGTCTATAGCGCTTTGCATATTCATTCCCACAAGCCCCGTGGTTGCGTGGGTGTGCAGGTGAATCGGGAGTTTGCTGTTTTTTTTGATTTCGCTAATCAGGGACTTTGTCACATCAGGAGTCAAAAGACCCGCCATATCTTTGATACAGATAATATCTGACCCCATATCCTCCAGTTGCTTGGCCATATTCAGGTAGAGTTCAATATTGTGCGCTGGGCTAACCGTATAGCTGATACAACCTTCAACAGTTTCACCACAGCTTTTAACAGTTTTTACAGCGGTTTCAATATTTCGAAAGTCATTAAGAGCATCGAATATTCTAAATATGTTGATCCCTACTTCAACCGACTGTTTGACAAAGCGCTCTACAATATCATCAGCGTAATGTCGGTAGCCCACGGCATTTTGTCCTCTCAGCAACATTTGAAAAGGAGTATTGGGCATTTTTTTCTTGAGAGCGCGGGATCGTTCCCAGGGATCTTCATTGAGAAACCGAATGCAGGTATCAAAGGTGGCACCTCCCCACATTTCCAAGGAAAAAAAGCCAACTTGATCAAGCTTTTCAGCGATAGGCAGCATATCTTCAGTCCGCATCCGGGTTGCGAGAAGTGATTGGTGCGCATCCCGCAAGACAAGTTCGGTGATTTTAAGTGGGGTGGTTTCCATTCTGTTTAAATTCCTTTAAGAATCAGGGCCACTTGGGGCACACGGTAGTTAAGTTCAATAAATCAATTCCTGACAAAAAATCCAAACGGGCACTTTTTTATCCGTTGAACCGTTTGATTTTTCTTGAAATCAGTGGGGTCCATTGCCTGAAATTTTCAGGTCTATCAAGGACAAATATCTGACCGGAGAATCGAAATTTTAATTTATTGCCTATTTAAAATCAAATCTTATTTATGCCAGGTCATGGGCAGGCAAAGCAATATTACACCGTAAATTTCAAGTCTCCCCAATAACATAAAAATGATAAGGATACCTTTTCCTAGAAACGGGATCTCTGCAAAGTTTCCTGTCGCTCCCACGTTGCCAAAACCAGGACCTATATTGAACAGAGAAGATACTGTTGCAGACAAGGCTGTGGTGGTATCTACACCCATTGCTGATAGCAGTATCCCCCCTAAGGCAGTAAACCCCATAAACAGGAAAGTTAAAGCGGCAACATTGGAAAGGTCATCCGCATCAATGGTTTTATCACCCACTTTGACAGAGAAAATAGCGCGTGGGTAAACCAGTTTTTTAAGTTCCCGCATAATGATTTTTAGCAGAATAATAAAGCGAATTATTTTGAAAGACCCGCTTGTTGAGCCTGAGCACCCTCCTATCATCATGATTACGACAATAAAAAGTTTTAAGTATTCTGGCCATCTATTGAAATCGTCGGTGACAAAACCGGTGGTTGAATTAATGGAAACCACGGTGAAGGCGGCACTGCGAAAGGCCTGGGCCGCATCACCTGTTGTGGAAATGCGGGTAAGCCCCCAAGTTACAAACAGGATGCCGAAGAGAAGTAAGGCGCAATAGGCCTTGAATTCCGGGTTCTTGTATATGACGTCAAAATTTCTTCGGACCAATTGAAAGTGCAGGGCAAAGTTGATTCCTCCCATGAACATGAAAAAAATAATGATGCCTTCAATATAAATATTATTGAAAACACTGATGCTTCCGTTATGCGGCGAAAATCCCCCCGTTGCGACCGTCGAAAAAGTATGACAAACCGCATCGAACCAATTCAGTCCGGCAAACCGCAGGGCTAAAATTTCAAAGAGAGTCAGCGCGAGATATGTTTTCCACAGTATTTTGGCTGTTTCGACTAGGCGAGGTTGTATTTGTTCTACCGTGCTGCCACCGGGAATTTCTGCTTTGAATAAATGAAAGCTTCCGATTCCCAGCATGGGAAAGATAGCCAGCGATAGAAGAATGATTCCCATGCCCCCGACCCATTGCATCAGGTTTCTCCAAAACAGGATGCCGTGTGGCACGACATCAATATCTTTCAGGATAGAAGCTCCGGTAGTGGTGAATCCGCTGGTACTTTCGAAAAACGCGTCAATGAACTCTGGACACGTTCCGCTCAAGTATAAAGGGAGCGCTCCAAAAGCGGAAATCGCTAGCCAGGAAACGGTAACGATGGCAAATCCTTCTCGATCCCGAAGTTTGTTCAGTCCAGAGGGGAATAATTTCCAAAATATAAATCCGGATGCCAGACTGAGGCCAAATGTCCACACAAATGCATCGGTTTCAGACATAAAACCCTCGATAGGGGCATGGCCGAAATACAATGAAACACCAATAGGTACCAGAGTTAACCCGGAAACGAGTATAAGCAGAACTCCGACGACATTTAATATTGCCCGTATATTCATCGGAAAGGAAGGAAGGACCTTTTGCGACCAAATAATTTTTCTATTTTTTCTATGGTTCCAGGCAGAGCCACAATG
>DUAA01000187.1 GCA_012961055.1 Nitrospinaceae bacterium | reverse complement strand
CAAGAGCATATTATTGAAAATAATATGGACATTCTGTTTTTGTATTGAGTGTAATTTGGTACAGTAAACTGGCAGGGTGAGAATTTAGCTCAATCCACAAACAACCGAATTCATTGATTTATAAGTTTGTTTAATGGTAGGCTCGCTTTAGCTTTAACGTCTTCCCCAAATAAACCCGTACAATTTTTTTAAATGGTCTCCGATAAATTTATACTCGCCGTCTTGGTTTCGGGACGAGGTTCTAACTTACAGGCCATTATCGACAGCATAGAAATAAGAAGTTTGCCCGTTAAAATTGGGTTGGTGATCAGCGATGTAAAAAATTCCTTTGCTTTAGAACGAGCACGTAAACATAATATCGATGAACTTTTTCTAGACCCAAAAACTTTTCCTGACCGAAAAAACTACGAACAAGCCTTGGTAGAACAGATCCAAGCAAAATCTGTTAATTTAGTTTGTCTCGCCGGATTCATGAGGATTCTAGGCAAACATTTTATCAATACCTTTTCAGACCGGATCATTAACATTCATCCGTCTTTACTTCCCGCATTTCCCGGGTTGAACGTTCAGAAACGAGCTCTGGAGCATGGGGCCCGGTTTTCAGGTTGCACTGTTCATTATGTTAATGAAGAAGTAGATGGCGGTCCCATTATTTTACAATCTGTGGTTCCCATTTATGATAATGATAGCGAGGCTCTTCTTTCTGAGAGAATTCTTGAACAGGAGCACATCATTTATCCGGAAGCTATCCGACTGATCGCTGAAAACAGGCTAACCCTTTCAGGTAGAAGGGTTCTACATAACAAATAAACAGAAAATTTTCATGAACCTTCTGCACAAACTTTTAGCGTTGTTTATAATACTAACTCTACCTGGAATCACCTTTGCGGAGACTTCGGAACAGAAAGCTCTGGATGCTATTCAGCGGCAATATGAAAAAATCATAACCTTTGAAGCCGATTTCAGCCAGAGGTCTTACGTCAAAATGATGAACCAGACCCAGAATGTGAAGGGCACCGTGAAAATCAAGAAACCCGGAAAAATGAGATGGGTCTATGGCGCTCCGGACACACAAATTCTCATCAGCGATGGGAAATTCCTTTGGCTTTATGTTCCTGATGAAGAACAAGCTACCAAGGTACCGGTGGAAAGCATTTACTCCTCCAATACACCTGCTCTTTTTTTGGCAGGCACCGGCAAACTTTCCAAATCCTTTAACGTTGAAAGTGTAATTGAGGACAACGAAAACATTCTTGTTTCCCTTGTCCCTAAAGATGAGGACCAGGGCCCGACAAGATTGATCCTGCATGCGAACCAGAAAAACTACCAAATCACAGGGTCTACCGTGTATGATAGATTAGGAAACAAAACAGAAATCCAATTCAACCGAATTCGGATTAACCGGGATATCCCGGAAGAACAATTCCAGCTCAAGGCCCCACCCGGGGTAGAGATTTTGGACTACACACAAACCCCCTGAATCTAATGTTTGAATTTTCAATATTATCTCTAGACACAATCCTAAATTTTGGGATCAAAATGGCAGCTTTTCTTGGAGGCCTAGCAGCACTCATCTTCATCCATGAACTCGGACATTTTTTAGTTGCTCGGAAAGTCGGAGTCGTCGTGGAAAAATTCTCCCTTGGTTTTGGTCCTAAAATCATGAGTTTTACGCGTGGGGACACCGAATACCTCATTGCCTGGATTCCCCTTGGCGGTTACGTAAAAATGAAAGGGGAAGAAGTAGGCGAAGAAATTACCGACAATAAGGGGTCGTTTTCTGCCGCTCCGGTCCTGCACCGGTTAGCTATTGCATTTGCCGGGCCACTATTCAATATTCTATTTGCAATCGCCATTTACTATTGTGTGTATTTGGTTGGCGTCCCTGCATTGTCACCCCTTATTGGTACGGTAAAAGATGAATCACCCGCCTTTGTAGCGGGGCTTCAAACCGGTGACCGTATTTTATCCATCGACAACGAAAAAATTCTTTATTGGGAGCATCTCCAAAATATCGTCCACAAATCCCCAGGTCGCTCTTTGGATTTCCAAGTGGAAAGAAGTTCTGGAATTGCCGCTAACATCACCATTACTCCTATCTCTGAGCAAATCACCGATCTTTTTGGTGATAAAGAAAGTGTTGGCCTGATTGGAATCACACCTTTAGTACGCAGTATCATTTTGGTAAAAGACGATACACCTGCTAGTCGAGCAGGAATTCAGGCAGGCGATACTTTACTCTCTGTGGATGGCACAACTATTTATGGTTGGGGTGACCTGAAAACAGCAGCTGTCGACAAACCAGGTCAGACACTTAAATTCAAAATTCTCAGAAATGGCACAGAGATCATCACAACACTGATCCCGGAAGCCAAAATCGTCAAAGACATCACAGGCAAAAGTGTGGAAATTGGCCTGCTCGGAATTGGCATGGCAGGAGAAATGGCAAACGAGCAATATGGCGTTTTTGGTGCTCTCAAAAGATCCATCGAAGAAACAGGTCGGCTGATTTATTTGATCGCTGTTAGCATTAAAAAAATGGTTTCAGGTTCTATCCCCGCAGATTCCATTGGAGGCCCCATCCTGATTTTTCAAATTTATGGAGAACAGGCTGAACAAGGGTTCAACGAACTCATTCGCCTGACAGCACTATTGAGTATTAACCTAGGCCTGCTCAATCTTCTTCCCATACCGGTTCTGGATGGAGGGCATATTTTCTTTTTCTTGATAGAAATGATTAGGGGAAAGCCCATTAGCGAAAGAAATCGAGAACGGGCACAACAAGTCGGCATGTTTATGTTGCTCAGCCTCATGGTTTTCGCATTTTATAATGACATCGCGCGAATCATTACCTGAACCCAGAACAACTTCTATCTATGCAAAATATTGAGAGCCGTATCCAGGATCTCAAAGAATTCGCAGAGAAGCTACCTATGAAGATAGAAGCCTCTGATCTCAACCATCAAGAGTTCTTGATACAAAGTGGCTAC
>DUAA01000186.1:12479-18001 GCA_012961055.1 Nitrospinaceae bacterium | reverse complement strand
ATAAAACGGTTTTATGAGGCAACATATCTGGGTCACCCGGCCCAATTCCCACTGCATAGATCATGTTTAAGTTCCTAGCAACTTAATACCAATAGTTACGGAAAAAATAGCAACAACAAATCTAACTTTCGGTAGATATCTGGAAAGGTTATTGTTCAGGCCAAAGCTTTGTAAAAATATACCATACAGTCCCATAGTGAGGATCATTCCACAACAGAATAAACCTACATAAGAAAACACGGAAAATATAGATTTAGTCAGAGCGACAGGAATTAATAAAAAAATGGAAGCTGAACCAGCTATACCATGTAAAACTCCTATGCCAAATAATGTCGATCCGGAAAACTCTGGGTGCCTGTGTCCGAACTTTTTCAGCCGTGAATTTTGTTTCAACTCCTGAACAAATACAATCATTCCAATGAAGATCATGGTAACTCCTACCATCCGTTCGGCGGAATTACTCATCAGAGCCGTGAATGCGGAGTTCAGGGAGAATACCAGTCCGGATAACAGTAAAAGGGTTAAACTATGTCCCAAAGCCCATTGCAGAGCCAAACGCAGAGAGTTCTTCAGCGATTTTTTATTTAAGACTAAATTCGAGACCGTTACAATATGGTCAGCTTCCAATGCGTGAAGGCAACCTAGCAACAAACCGCCTGCTAAAAACCAAATTTGTTCCATATGTTTAATCTAAAAGTAGAGTATCAAAAACCGAGGAAATGATTAACTGAAGTAGATGAAACGTTAACCCCTTACCTGGAGATATTTAAATATTTTATAACCTCATTTTTTTTGCTAAAAGATATCGGGTAACTCATATCTGGCCGTTTAATAATAATAACGGACGCACCCAACTCTTTTGCGGCAGCAATCTTTTGCGGAAATCCTCCTTCTTTTCCAGAAGATTTTGTGACCAGGCAGTCAATAGCATAATTTCCCATCATCGCCAGATTCATAGAAATACTGAATGGTCCCTGAATGGCAATGATTCTATCAGGCGAGACTCCTTTCGACAATAAATGATCGATCAATTGCGGGTCGGGGAGCATCCTTATAAAGATTCGTCCACAAAAGTCTTCGCCTAGAAAGGGCTCGATATTCTTTGAGCCCAACGTCAATAAAATTTTTTTTCCTAGAGTTCTGGTTTTTTCTGCTGCCTGTTCTATGTTATCTACAAAGTAAATATTTTCTCCTGAGATTTGTTCTTCCGGACGTTCATATCGGATATAAGGAATTTTACGGTTGTCACAAAAACGCATCAGGTTTTTACTGATTTCCAGTGCATAAGGATGTGTAGCATCAATCACTTGTGATGGTGGTTCCAAGTCTGCTCGTGCACCCATTTCATTTTCATTTAATCTCCCTGCTTCAACAATTTGTGGCGGTAACGATTCTGCGGCGACTTTTCTTCCATATTGAGTGGCTACGAATACTTTTAAACGGCACTTTTGGGAAACTAAACACTGTGCGATCTCATTCCCGTCCGAGGTGCCAGAGAATAGCCATAATAATTTATTATTCTGTTTCATTTTTAAAGGAGTAACCGCGCTGCGTTACCAATCTATTGCGGACTATCTTTGTCGCATCATTTCCCAGGATAATCGTTGTCAGCATGTCGAATTGCATTGAAAATAGATTTTCGAAGGTTAAAATTTGACTTTTTTCATCCGGTCGGAAAGCGTTGGAAACAACTCCGCAAGGGGTTTGAGGTGAACGATGTGGTCGGAATTTTTCCATTACCTGATAGACCAATTCTTGTCTTTTGGGACTTTGAACATTATATAAGACAGAAACGAAACCTCCCTTTCCGGCTGCTTCGGCTCTCTCTAAAATGGTTTCTTTTGGAACCAATAAATCGGATAGAGATAAAGTCAGGAAATCATGGGACAAAGGGGCTCCTAAAATGGAAGCACAAGCATTTGCTGAGGTTATGCCGGGAATAATCTCATAATTGATTTCTAAGTTGTTTTCTCCAAGCCTTTCCAAGGCAAGGCCGCCCAGCGCATAGACTCCTATATCTCCACTGGAAATAAGGCTGACATTATGTCCCTCTTTAACCTTGTTGATTGCCAGGTCTACTCGTTCAATTTCCTTGCCCCATGGACTTGCGATTTGCTCTTTATCTGGGATAAGGGTTTGGATTAAATCCAGATACAATTGATGACCAATGATTATTTCGCATTTCCTTAAAGCTTCACAGGCACGCGGAGTTATCAAGTCCAGTGCTCCCGGGCCGATAGAAACCAAATAGAGTTTGTTCATCAATCAAGGTCTCCGGTCGGTGGTTTCAGGTTCTTTGACAAGTGCTACCGCACAACCATTTGCTGTGGTTTTGGGAACTATGAGGTCTCCAAAGTGAGCGGCTATCAGGGCTGTGGGCTCACAAACACCGGGAACACCAATGCTGTCTTCGACAAAATCAGAATGTGAAACTTGAAGTTTAGCTGTATTAATTTCGATTCCCGTAAAAATTACTAAGGGCCAATTATATTTATCAGACAATGTGAGAATGCAGGGTTCATTCTCTTTTAAGTCGATGGTGGTCATTATTCTTATTTCGTCAGGAGAAACTTTGGCAATTTTTAAAACTTTCATGACGAGTTCTTTTAAAGACTCGTAATCAGCATTTTTTCTGCAACCAACTCCCAATACATAATTCTTCATGGACTCGGTTCCCGTGGTGATGATGGGAACACAACCAGTTTTGCTTGCTATTCTATGAGATAAATCATTAGCACCTCCTTCATGCCCACCAAGAAGTGAAATCGCATGGCGACCAAACTCGTCACAAACCACAACTCCAGGGCCGGTACATTTATCGGGAATCATTGTACTCAAAGAACGCACCACAATCCCAGTTGCCATGATGCAGACAAACCCTTCGTATTTCAGAAAATTTTCACTCAGCCAGTCTTTGAATTGAGAAGGGTAGGCCTTTTCGTCCTTTTTGATATCTGAAGATTCAGGTGCCCATAAATCCCAAGACGAAAAAGACTGGCGAAGTTTTCGGGCAAACTTTAAACCTTCTGAGCGGATGACCACTATTGCGATTTTATTTCGTGTCGACATTTTTCTTTCGAAAAAGATGAGAATATTCTTTTGAATATAAACGAGAGTCTTGGAAATCTTTAGTGTTGAAAACAGCACCCACTAGGATCAGTGCTGTCAAGCGAATCCCTTCTGATTTCACCTTATCTGCAATGGTTTTCAGATTACCTCGTACGATTTTTTCATCCTTCCAACTGGCTTTATAAACCACTACTACCGGAGTTTCGATAGGATAATGGACGGATAACTTTTCTACGACATCCTTGATTTTGGTGATGGACAGGAACAAGCATATTGTGCATTTATGCGAGGCCAGTTTTTCCAGATCCTCATCGGGTGGAACTTCTGTTCGTCCACTGATCCGTGAGAAGATAACGGTTTGTGAAATTTCAGGCAATGTCAGTTCACTTTTTAAAGCTGCGGCACTTGCCGCCACCGAGGATACACCTGGAATGACTTCATATTGGATGCCGAGTTCATCCAGCGCCCGCATTTGTTCGGCGATGGCTCCATAGATCGACAAATCGCCGCTTTGTAATCGTGCAACATCTTGATCTACGCCCTTTGCTTCATTGTAAATGACAATTTGTTCTTCAAGGTTTAATTTTGAAGTGTCATAAATCCGGGTCGACTCGGGTAGGGGAGCAAGAATTTCCGGGTTGATTAATGATCCCGCGTGCATGACATAGGAACAAGCGCGTAACCGACGGTTTCCTTTGATAGTCATCAACTCAACATCGCCTGGGCCCGCTCCGATGAAGTAAACTTTCAACGGCCATTCCTCCCTTGAGTCGGAGTTTTGCGAATAAAGATTATTGATAAATAGCCGGGTTTATCCACTTCTTTTAATTCCATAAGGTCACGGGTCAGGATTTCGTTGTCTAAACCAATTCGTTTTCCAAGTGCGCAGTGTTTCAGAATATTCATTTCAATCAGTAGTTCGCGAACCCAATCAAACCGGTCTCCAACTTTCATTAGGACAATATTATCATGCCTTTCAATTTGCTCTCGTAATTCAGCAGAAGTTTCGGGGCAGGGGAGAATCAGGATATTTTCCTTACCCTGCCCTAATGGAAAGTTCAAGGCCGAGGACAAGGCCTGAAAAGAACTTATTCCGGGATAAGTTGAAATGGAAATGTCAGGTATCAATTCCTGCAAAGCGTTGACGGTATACGAATAGGTTGAATAGATATAAGGGTCCCCAATGGTGATATAAACGAGATTTAAGTTTTCCCTCAGGTGGGCAATTATCTTTTCAGCAATTTTCTGATAAATTGAACTGAGTAAACTTTCATCATTAGACATGGGGTAGTCCATGAATTCGATTTTATCCTGTGGGATATCAATGTCCTTGATGCAGGTCAAAGCGACAGAATTACTGGACCCTGTAGCGCGAGGAACCAGTACTTTGTCGGCTTTCATCAGGGCGTTAAAGCTTTTTAGGGTGATATATTCCGATGGCCCGGGCCCCACACCTATTCCGGTAAATGTTCCCCAATTTTCAGTCACGGGTCGCCGCCTGTCCGATCAAATTCCCTTTAAAGTCTGCTAATAGAACTTCAACCTGTAACGATTGTTGCAAATAGCCGGAAACAGCCTGCACAATTTTGTTTGCAACCGCTTCAAAAAGAGGCTCGCTGATATTGTATTTTTTGCTGAGTTGGATCAAATGTTCCACCGTTCTTGACGATTGCAATTTTATATTCATATCATTGGGAAAAATATTTTCTGCCATTTTTAATATGGTAGGAAGTGCCGATGGCGATTCATTGGAATGAGTGTTCCAATGTCCATCAATGACTTTTGCCAGTTTGCCAGGATGGCCTGCAAAGACAATAGTTTTCACCGCATCCTTTTCTCGGTGATATTTTTGTTTTAAATGGTCCAGCGCGAAACCAATAAAATTTGAAACTAGACAAATACGGTTTAGAGGCACCCCTTTTTTTTGATTAAAGAACTTTTGTCCCCAACGCCCTGGACTGAAAACAATGAATTTCGATTGTGTGGCAAGTGCTACATCAATATAAATTTCCACCGATGCTTTCCAGGCACTCAGAGACATGGGCTCAACTATTCCCGTTGTCCCAAGGATGGAGATACCACCCTGAATTCCCAGTCTCGGATTAAAGGTTTTTAAAGCAATTTCATTTCCACCCAAAACACTGACTATCACATCCAATCCGCAATCTTTCCATGTTTCGGGAGAGTCCTTCAGCAAGTTTTCAAGGTTTTGCCGAATCATTTTTCTAGGAATGGGGTTGATAGCAGGTTCACCTTTGGGAATTTGGAGTCCCTCCTCGGTCACTGTTCCCACGCCATCTCCTGCATAAAAATGGATGCCACTTTTACGGCTGTTTGGTTTTACCTCTACTTCTATTTTACATTTATCTGTTACATCGGGGTCATCGCCTGCGTATTTCGTTACCTGAGAGATTGCGCCTTGTTTCGTTTTGCGGCAAAAATTTACAGAGACC
>DUAA01000186.1:0-12469 GCA_012961055.1 Nitrospinaceae bacterium | reverse complement strand
TAAATCAATCTCTACCTGTTTTTCTTTTGTCTGGAAAATTAAAAAACTGAGAGCACTCTTAGCCGCAACAGTAGCACAGGTGCCTGTGGTGATCCCTCTGATTAATCCGTTTGAAGCTGGGATGGACAAATCAATGAAGGGCATATCATTCTCCGATCAAGCATTTACCTTGAGGGTCCAGATCATTAAGGCATTAAAAATTGAAGCGGCAACGGTAGACCCCCCCCGCGTTCCTTCATTAGTAATGAAGGGAATTTTATTTTGTTGGCTCAATGATTTTTTGCTGGACTCTGTTCCGACAAAACCAACAGGTATTCCAATGATCAAATCTGCATCCAGCTGATTGTTCAATGCAAGGTCAACCGCTTCTTGGAGGGCCGTGGGAGCGTCGCCAATAATCAGTACTTTTGGGGAATCCACCTTTTGTTTTATAAAACGCCTTAATCCCGCTACAGCCCTTGTGGTATTTTCATCTTTAGCTTGCTGAAATGTTTCCGGGTCATGGATCATACAGCAGGTTTTGAGATTCAGTTGTTTCAGAAGAGCTCTTTTCAAACCCGTCTGTACCATCGTCACATCCGTCCATATCAGAGCCCCATTCGATATGGCTTGAACCGCGGATTGAATGGCACCTTCCGAAATATTGAATCCTTTTATAAACCCAGTATCCCCGGTTGTGTGAATGACGCGTTTGAAAATTTCTCGATGTGGTTCCGGGTAGCAAGAAAAATCTACTAATCCATCAATGATTTCATAGCTCTTTTTCTCAATAGGATGTGGTTGGTAAGAGGTCATTATTATCCACTCTTGGAGTCCAGTATCACGACTCAGGAATGACTTGTTCGCCTGCATAAGTTATTGGCCATTGGGTCCACAGCATCACGTTAGTCCGAGTGATTGTGAGAGTGGTGATGGTCGTGGTCGAGACCGTGATGACCTTCAATGCCTTTAACATGGTGGTGATGACCGGCTTGTGGTTCTCCCACTTGATCTTCGAATCCTACAACTTGTTCCCGGTATTTACATAACTGGCAATTCATATTTTGCAGGCCAAAAGGAATTTCCCTTGCCCTTTCCATGAATACATCCACAATCAAATCATCGTAGTTTAGATATGGAGCTTTTAAAAATTCTGTGTCAGGGTATTTTTCCTGATAATCATCAGTAATAGAATAGATTCTTTTCGCCAACACCCCGGTAAAAAGGAAATAGGGAAAAACAATGATACGTTTGAATCCCATTTTGATGACCCTATCCAAAGCTTCGGGCAACAGCGGTTGCGTGACACCAATGAAACTGGTTTCTGACCAGCCAAACCCCATACCTTCCGATAGCATTCTCGATACTTTTGCGATATTGGAATTAGAGTCGGGATCACTGCTACCTCGTCCTACCGTCATGAGCAACGTGTCGGTACGCAGAATCTTTTTGGGTGAGGATTTTTCAGTAGACTCAATGCGATCAGAACAAACTTTTAAAACTTTTGGGTGGATATCCAGAGGACGGCCATATTGAATGTTCAGATCAGGAAACCTTCGAGCTATTGATAAAACTTCACTGGGCATATCGTTTTTTGCGTGACCCGCTGCCATCAGTACCCCGGGAATCACAACAATATTTTTGATGCCATCTTGTACACACTTAACAATAGCTTCATCAATGGTAGGTTTAGCAAATTCCAGAAAGCCACATTCCACAATTCTGAGGGGTTCTCTTTCCTTGAATTTTGTCGCTAAAGTGAGGAACTCCTGAATACCATCTTTGTCGCGGCTGCCATGACCTGCGATGCAAATGGCATAATCTTTGGGTAGTGCCTCATGTATAACTTCATCCATACTCGTTTTCCTAAGTCAACAATTCGTTAAAGGGAACACTACTTGATTAGTGACAATAATTTTGTCCCTTATAAATGCTGACTCCCCATGGGAAACTACCCACATTCTTGATCTGCTTTACGCGGTCCGACTTAACATCAATGACGTAAAGTGAGTTGTTTGAGGAAGAAGCCACATAAATCTTGGTTCCTGCAGGAGAAGTGCTTGCCGTTTCAAGTCGGGCTCCCTTGCCCATAGCCAGTTGACCGGTTTTCTGAAGAGTTAAAAAATTATAGATGAGAACCTGATTGGACCCGCGGCTGATGACGTAACCTTTTGTACCTTCATTATCAAAGTTGACACCTGTCATATCTATTCCACCTGGAAGCGTTGCAACAAGAGTGTGAGTGTGGGCATCAATGACTGAAACTGTTTGGTCGCCATTATTAGGGACGATCATATGTTTTCCATTCGGGGATGCATAGGCTCTCCAAGGGTCCATTCCTACAGAGATGGTGCGGATTATCTGGTCCTTTGCCGTATCCAAAACGGATACGGAGTTTGCATCTCCTGTGGCGATATAAGCAAATTTCTCATCAAGGGTTAAGGTGACGTTTGCTACGCCATTGGTTGGGATGGATCGTTCCCGGTGCATGGACGCGCCAGCCTGATCCCTTTCGAATGATGCCAGGCCTGCAAGCGATCCCACCAAAATGTCATTGGTGGTTAATGATGCACCAACCACTCCGACCAATTGAGCGCCTCGGTTGGGGATATATACTTTTTTGCCAGAAGCCATGATGGTAGCGCCATGCGGCTCATAAAAACCTTTCAGTCGAGCGACTTCCTGGTTTTGATCCAAGTCAATGGCTGAAACGGTTCCATCCTCAATATTGCCAACATACAGCCAGCGATTGTCCTTACTGATATCCATATGCTCTGGACCTGAGCCTACAATGATATCTTTGGTCTCATTGGTGTTTAGATCTAAGACGGTGACCAGATTATTTGCTGTTGCAGCAATAGCCAACTTTTTTCCGTCGGGGGCGAATGCGGTCATATGAGCTTGACTGTTTAGTGCTATTTTCTGTTTACCGATCACTTCATCCGTTGTCATATCTATGATGGTCAATTCGTTGGCATCTCGATTGGTGACCACTACGAGATGAGAAAGGTCATGACTCTTCCAGTCAAAAGCAAAAAGGTTTACAGGGCTAAAACAAACAACGAGACAAAAAATGCTGACAAATTTTTTCATGGCAGAACCTCGCATTAAAATTTGAAATGAATTGGCCAAATTAGTAGACATAAATAAAAAATACCGAAATGGTTAAAGACGAAAAAACCTCACTCCTTAAGTTTAGGATTGAGGTTGATTGTATTCTGATTGACTTGATCAACTACAATCACACACCCTTTTTGGCAACAGAGTATGTGCACAGTTTTATACAGCTCTTCTGACTCGCGTTCACCTAATCTCTGCGCCTATCCAACGAGACGTTGGTTTTGTGGATTTCATCACGCTCACAGGGGCGGGACCGCGACTAAATTTCACAGTCGTCCTTTTTCATTCCTTTAAAAAATGAAAGATACCCAAAGCCCTTAATTTACACATGCCATTATTGTAGAACTCACTGCGGTTTACAAGAAATAAATGCATTAAACCCTTTCCCTCGCCAAATAGATAGAATCTGGAATATGCTCTGTTGTTAACTTGAGAACCTGCAAAATTAATGCTTTAGATGAAAGCCTATTACTTGTTAGAAATGCTTGTACGTGCTTGTTGGATTAATGTTTTCACGATTAACTCATGATCCTTGAGACATGTGGGCCTTATGAACTCTGTGTCGGGGTGTTTTACTTGAAATATGTTGGCGAGCGTATGTACTCGTTTGACCCAAGTTCCTGTAAACAAAAAAAAGGGAAAAAGAATGATGCGCCGAAACTGGGGTTCCAAAAATTCTTCCAGTTTTTCTTCCAGAGGTTTTTGGGAAAGCCCAGCGAAGTGAACAATGGTTTTGCCGAAACTCAGTTTTTGTCCTAAAAGGTGGAAATTTTTTTCTACCTGAGAATTGGAGTTGATGTCATGGCTGCCGTGGGCGACTGTGATGAATAATGTTTCTGAATGGGAAATGGTTTTTTGAGAACTATTTTCTGCCTCCCAAATTCGATCTTTGCAAACTTTCATGATTTCTGCTTGTGTTCCCAGAGGCTCGGCATAAAAAATATTTATATCGGGTCGATTCTGGAAAACTTTTCCGATAGCATTTGGGATATCTTTTTTTGTGTGTTCGCCTGGCAATAAAATGCTGGGCATTATAATAATATTTTTAATACCATCCTGTTGGCAGGCCGATAGCGCTTCAGGGATAGTGGGTCTGGAATATCCTAAAAACCCGTACTCTGTTATGGAGCAAAATTTTGTTTTGCGTAACTTTTTCAACAGGATTAAGAATTCCTGAATGCCTTCCTGTTCCCGGCTTCCATGACCGAGAAGGCATATGGCATACGAATCGGGAAGTCTGTAATCTATAATACTGTCCATATGGGATCGTTTATTCTGTAAAATATTATTGTTACTAATAATAACCGGGAAACGAATAAATATTTAGAGGAAAATTATGACACCATCTTGGCCTTTGCCCGAAACCGATCCATGGTCCACTCCTTTTGCGAAAATATTGATGCACCACTTGAAACTTCAACCTGGTGACACGGTGTTAGATATTGCTGCGGGAGGAGGAATCCCAGCGTTTCATATGGCCGAGCAGGTCGGAGATCAGGGGAGTGTTTTGGCGGTAGACATCCATCAGGGGCAGGTGTTGCGATCCCGCTCAATCCAAGGCAAGCATATGCCCTGGTTGCAGTTTGAAGTCGGAGATATGCGTTTTTTACCCTTGACGCTTCCCCAATTTGACCGTATTACCGGGAACCTGTCATTCATGTTTTTTCGTCCGAACCGTTTTGAGGCTCTGACCAGTTTGATCAAGTTCTTAAAGCCAGGTGGACAAATTGTTCTTACTTTTCCATCGTTAGGTACGTTTGACTCTTTATGGAATTGTGTGGATGAGGAGATGAAGCGCGGTAATTATACTAGAGAGCGAAAGGCTTTGGCTGAATATATAGAGGAACGTCCTTCTGCCACCCAGGCAAATCAATGGCTGAAGGAACTGGGTTTGGAGCAGGTGGAGGTGACCGAGTGGCCTTTGGAAATTCATACAGGGCCGGGCCTAAATTTTCTGGAGCACCCACTTTTACGCGGTGGGTTTCTGGATGATATTTACGAATGTTTTGAAGATCAGGATCTGGCAAGTGAATTTATGTGCGAGCTGTCCCAGGATATAGAGCGCTTCACGCCGTTGTTTGCACAAAGATGTGCCATGTCTGGATTCCTTCCTGTTCAAAAATAGTCCGATATTTGTACATTATGGTAGGATCGTGCATGGATGATGGAAGTAGAGCGGAACTTAAAAAGAAAATTCTTGAAGAGATCAAGGTGCAAAAGTATCTGATCGAAAGTTTTTCTTTTACCTCTAAACCGGTTGCTCCTGATAACGCTATTGGCCGTCTCACTCGAATGGAGGCGATCAATAGTCAGGCTATTAGCGAGGCTTCGCTAAATTCTACTCGATCAAAATTAGTCAAGCTTGAGAAAGCCCTTGGCAAGGTAGACTTGCCGAGTTTTGGCATATGTGTTCGTTGTTGCAACCCCATTCCTCCCGGCCGCATAATGCTCATGCCGGAAAATGTGTTGTGCGTATCCTGTGCAGAAAAAAAATAACAATCCTTCATTGTGGCTAGGACTACTGTGTTAACAGAACAGGCCTCTGAAAATTTTCCTCAGGTGCGGGAAGAATTTTTGGTAACCAAGGCGAGGGAGCAGGTGAAAGATCTTTTTCGTCCCCGTCCCGTTATTTACTGGTTTGATTTTTTAACCAGTGCTCTCATAGGATGGGGAGTTTTTGCAATGGCTCTGAATTCTCCCAATTTATCTTTCCAGCAAGTTTTATTTGTTGTTATCTCGCGCGGTGTTATTCATTCATGAGATTGCGCATTTCAAAAAGGGTACATTTAAGGTCTTCCGTTGGGTCTGGAATACGGTTTGTGGATTTCCTTTAATGGTCCCCGCTTTTCTTTATCAGTCGGTTCACTTTGATCATCATAAACAAAATTTCTATGGGACAGAAAAAGATGGGGAATATTTCCCCTTTGCTTTAAATAACAGGCGTTGGATTATCATTCACGTGCTTTTTTCGTTTTTGGTTCCGATCATATTCCTGGTGAGGTTTTCGGTGTTAACACCGTTATCCATGATCAACAAAAGAATTAGAACATTTTTGATGACCAGAATGTCAGCGTTGAGTATTGATTTTGATTACCAACGACCGGAGTCTTCCTGGAAAAACTCGGAGAGTTGGAAAGTTCAGGAGTTTTTTGGGTGTCTTACAGCTTGGGTCTTTATTACGTCCCTCCTAATTGGAATTATTCCAGCACTGTTTTTAATCCTGTGGTATTGTGTTAGTGCTTTGATTTTTATGGTTAACTCTGTTAGAACCTTGGCCGCTCATCGCTACCAGAACCCCGAGGGCAATGTGGTGAGCTATTCAACCCAAATGCTAGACTCGGTCAATATTTCTGGGCGTGGATGGATGACTCCCTTATGGGCTCCAGTAGGACTTCGTTATCATGCCACGCATCATCTTTTTCCCGACTTACCTTATCACGCATTAGGGAAGGCTCATCGACGATTGATTCAGGACCAAGGCAAAAATTCCCTATACGCTCAGACTGTTTGTTCAGGGTTGCTTCCTGCGCTGAACCAGTTGTGGAAACACGCTGGAAATTAATCATTAGTTAAAGGTTTAACTCAAAAGAAATACTGGTGAGAAAATAATGAAAAAACCTTTCACTTTACTTGATGATTTTGGAAAAGAGGATGGAGAACCCCCTCATTTGAGAAGGAATAAAATTGTTTCCTTATTAAAAGAGAAATTTGATTTCGAAAATTCTCATTTGCATTCACCTACCGGTAAAGATAAAGGGATCCTGTCGAAATGTTTTGGCTATTTTGCTCCTGAGCAAGCAAAGGAATTAGGGATTTATCCTTATTTTAAGGAAATTCAGGAGATCGATGGGTGCCATGTTGTCATTGACGGGAAGGAAGCTATTTCTGTCTCCACTAATAATTATTTAGGGTTGGCCCAAGAGCCCCGCGTAATTGCAGCCGCCCGGGATGCATTGGAAAAATTCGGTATTGGATGCACGGGTAGCCGCTTTCTCAATGGTACGTTCAATTTACATAAAATTCTGGAAAGGGAGCTTTCCTCTTTCCTAGATAGGGAAGATGCCATTGTCATGTCCACTGGGTTCCAAGCGAACCAAGGAACTATCTCCTGTTTGCTAGGTAGAAGGGACATCGCCTTTTCTGACCGGGAGAACCATGCAAGTATTTATGAAGGGTGCAGCGTGGCACAGGGAAAGACAGTTCGGTATCATCATAATGATATGGACCATCTGGAATATTATTTAAAAAAACATTCGGATGTTGAAGGTAAAATTATTATCACCGACAGCGTATTTAGTATGAGCGGTGATATTGCCAATCTTCCTGCAATCGTCAAGCTTGCTAAAGACCATGGTGCCAGCGTCATGGTGGATGAAGCTCACGGCCTGGGTGTATTAGGTGAACACGGTAAGGGCGTTGGCAGTTACTACAGTCTGGAAGATGAAATAGATGTTTATATGGGAACTTTTTCCAAAAGTCTGGGTTCCATTGGTGGGTTTATTTCTGCAAAGTCCGAAATTGTAGAATTTATTCGGCACAAAGCCTCAGCTTTTATTTTTACTGCAGCTTTGCCTCCTGCATCGGTGGCTGGAGTCATTGCCGGTCTGGAGATCATGATCAATGAGCCGGAACGGATCAACCAGTTACGAGAGAATACCGCCTATATCAAGAGGGGTTTTTTTGATATGGGTTTTCAAGTTAATAACAACTCTATCCCCATTGTTCCCATTCAAATTGGAGAAGAAGCCCTGACACTTTATTTGAACAGGCTCCTGTTTGATGATGGGATTTTTGCCGGTGTCGCGGTATCACCGGTTGTGCCGCCTCTCAATGCCATGATTCGCACCAGTTATACCTCTGTTCACAACCAAAATGATCTTGATAAAGTTCTGGGTTCATTCAAAAGACTGGGACTTAAACTGGGTATCCTTCCCAAGGAATAATGAGCCTTATTAAGGTTGAAACCCGTCAGGACCTGGAACGGTTTATCCTCCTCCCTTGGAAAATTTATAAAGACCATCCATGCTGGGTTCCTCCTCTCATTCAGGAACGTAAACATTTTCTAAATCCTGACATCAATCCCTTTTTTGAACATGCTGAGGTTGACCTATTTCTGGCGGTGGATGATAACTGTTCTCCGGTGGGAAGGATTGCTCTAACTCATGACAGGAACTATCAGGGTTTTCATTTGGAACCTGTTGGCATGTTCGGTATGTTTGAGTCGATGGAAGATCCAACTATCTCCTGTCTTTTGTTGGATAAGGCTTATGAATGGTGTCAGGAGAGAGGGTTTTCCCGTTTTATGGGGCCGATGAACCTATCGACCAATCACGAATGTGGTTTGCTCATAGAAGGATTTGATTCTCCCACGATGTTTGGCATCCCGTATAACCCGGAATATTATGGAAAACATTTTGAGGCATGGGGCTTGCGACAAGCCCAGGATATTGTGTCCTTTAAAATCGACCCGATTAAGGTTCCGGATTATCTGAAACGGGTCGCAGTAAAACTGAAGCAAAGAAATCGTTTTACCGTCAGGTGTTTGGATCTCGGCCGCTTTGATAAGGAGCTTCTCATTCTTTGGGATATTTATAACTCGGCATGGGACAAGAATTGGGGGTTTGTACCTATGACTCGCAAAGAATTTGAGTTTTCTGCGAGGGAAATGAAAACCATCGTGCGACCAGAATTTTGTTTGATAGCTGAAGTCAATGGCGAACCGGCAGGATTTTCATTGGCCCTACCCGATGTCAACCAGATTTTCAAAGATTTGGATGGAAGACTCTTACCCTTTGGGTGGGCTCGATTCTTATGGAAGAAAAATAAAATTGACGTTTTCCGTGTGCCGATGCTTGGAGTCAAGAAGAAATTTCGTAGGCTGGGCATTGATGCGTGGTTTTATTATGAAACTCTAGAATTATTTGTGGCAAAAAATATTAAATGGTGTGAGATGTCCTGGTTGCTGGCGGATAACAAAAGTATTATCGACCCTATGCACCGGATTGGTGGAGAAATATATAAGAGACATCGAATATATGAACGATCTATCACACCTTAAAGGTGCTACAGTCCTAGTGACCGGTGCCAATGGCTTTATTGGCAGCCATTTGGTGGACCAGCTTTTAGCTTCCGGTTGCATGGTGCATGGTCTGGTGAGGCAATCCTCTGACCTTAAATGGTTGGATTCTTCCAGAGTGCATCTTCATAGAGTGGATCTGACGCAAGCCGATTTTAATATCCCTGGTTTGGAGGACATCGATTTTGTCTTCCATTGCGCAGGATTGACCCTTGCGAAATCCCGCTCTGCATTTTTCAGAGTCAACGCCACTGCCTGCTTGCACCTGTACGAGCAATTGCAGAAACGATCAGGGCGTGTCAAAGGCATCATTCATTTGAGTAGTTTGGCATCGACCGGTCCAAGCCCTGAAGGAGGACTAGTTGATGAAAAAACCCCTTGCAGGCCATTGACCTATTATGGGCAGTCCAAACTTGCGGGAGAAGAAATTGCTTTACACTTTTCGGAGTCTCTCCCTATAACTGTTTTACGTCCTCCCGTGGTGTATGGTCCCAGAGAGGAAAACTTCTTTACTTTTATCAAGCTGGTTCAAAGAGGGTGGGGTCTTCAAATTGGCCAAGCAGGAAAAAAGATTTCTTTGGTTTATGTTGCTGATCTGGTCAAAGCTATACTTATTGCTTCCCACCCTTCTAGGCAGAGAGGTTCCAGATTTTTTGTTACCGATGGCCAGATTCACGACTGGGAACAAGTTGCAGTAGAGTGTGCGCGGATTTTTGGTGTTAAGTTGAAAACCTTGAAGGTTCCCGAAGGAATACTAGTCCCTGCAGCCCTGCTCTTTGAGGCTTGGGCCAGTTTCAGTTCAAAGCCAGCCCTTTTTGATCGGCAAAGAATGATTGATATCCAACAAAGCTCATGGTCGGCTTCGTCGAAAAAGTTTTTTAAAGAGTTAGGGTTTGAGCCTCAATATGATTTGAGTCGAGGATTGGCTAAGACGATTCAATGGTATCAACAACAAAAATGGTTGTAAAAAATGAGTTTTCCTGAAACACCTGGGCACGCACTTGAAGACTTGGTCGAGCCGGTCAACCGTTATATCCAAAATCCCATTGCGAAACAGATTGTACGTTATTTGAAAAACACCCCGATCACACCCAATCAAGTGACATATTTTTCTGTTCTGGTGGGATTTGCTTCCGGTTTCGCATTCAGTTTTTCCAGTCAGACGGCTTTAGTTGTTGGAGGCGTTCTGTTGGAACTCACTTTAGTGCTGGATTGTGTCGATGGTCAATTAGCCCGGGCTAAGGGCATGGCCAGCGAATGGGGCAGGTTGGTTGATGGTGTAGCCGGTTACTTTGCTTATCTCGCGGTGATTTATGGATTGATTAAAGGTTTTCCTGACCATGGACAGGTTTTGAAATTTATTGCAGGGCTGATTATTATCAGAGCCATCTCTTATGATTATTGCAAGCAGAGTCTGGCTACCTTAATTTTGAATGGCTATGATGGCATGGAGAGAGAAATACAAGATACCTGCAAAAAAATCAGGGTTAAAAAACTTCCTATACTGGTGATTTATTTTTATTATTTACAGGCACAGCAATTATTTTTTCGCGGTGAATGGTACTTCTTGCGTCAAGTGGAAGCAGGGGTGCGAGAAATACAACCCGATTTGACACTTGATCAACGTAGGATCTGTTACGAGAAAATAAAAGCTCTTTTGATGTTTTGGCGTTGGAATGGGCTCGACCTCCCACTTTTCCTGCTTGCCTTGTTTGCAATTCTTGGAACCCTTCCGTCCAATCTGACTTCCTTCGCTTACGTTATGGCTGCTCAGTTTTTTATGACTTTATTAGTGCATCATTATTTTGTCCGAAGAATCTAAATTTTATTTATCTATTAAGAAGTTTAGTGGATGTTGTTTTTCCAGTAAGAGTGAACTGGGCTTGGCAGTTTGGAGATGAAATATTAATCTTTTTTGACGTTTCCAAGTCTTCCCGGTGAAATACTCGGATGCCGAATAATTCGTAAGAAAACTCTGTGGAAGGCCTTCCGGATAAACCGTTCTTTCAGGTTTAAACCACCCTCTTTATTTGGGAAGAATAAGTAGCACCAGTTCAATTTTTATTTCAGCTTTTAAATTGACACCGGGGAAACCAACTACTACCATGTTCGGCTACTTTTTATCGCTGAATTAAATTGATGAAAAGAAATAATTTGTAATTAATTATCCGAGTTGAATGAGTTTGAAGTTTGTTGATCTAACCTTTTACTAAAGCCGCTGGTTGGAATTATGGAAAAAAAGTCGAAAAAACATAAAAATTCTTCCCTATTAATAAACACCATTGCGGTGGTTTCCAATAATGAGGTCCGAGATGTGGCTGAAACCATGCGTTTTTGTATTCGCCAGGTTTGCGAGTTTGCCGAGTGGCCGTTGGGGCACCTTTATTTGACTTCTGAAAATCCTTCAGATGGACTCCTCCCTACCAACGTTTGGTACGTGGAGGCACCTGGACAATTTCACACGTTCCAAAAAATTACCAGTGAGACACCTTTGGGGGAAGGGGTTGGTTTGCCAGGTCGAGTACTGAATAGCGGTGAGCCGGCTTGGATCATTGATGTGACTAAAGACAGTAATTTTCCTCGTGCGAAATTGGCTAAAAATATTGGCGTGAAATCTGGTTTTGCGTTTCCAATACTGATTGGCAAAAAAGTAGTTGGAGTGATGGAGTTTTTTTCGCCCAAGGCGGTGGAACCTGACCCTGATATGCTCAATATCATGGTGCAAATTGGAACCCAACTTGGAAGGGTATTGGAAAGGAAACAAGCTAAAGATGAAAGTGAACGTTCGTCTGACCAGTTGCGTAGCCTGTACCTGCGTTTGGAACAGGTGCGCGAAGAGGAAAGGACCCGTACAGCTCGGGAAGTTCATGATCATCTCAGTCAATTGCTGACCACGATTAAACTGGAACTTTCTTTGCTGCAAAATAAACTCTCTCCTTCTAATTCATCTACCCAGAAGTCCGTAGTTCAGCTTCTCGAAATGAGTAATGATGCTATTCAAGCAGTCAAAAAAATTGCGATGGATCTCAGGCCACCGATTCTAGATGACCTGGGTATTGGCGAGGCGATAAATTGGCAGGTTAAAGAGTTTATGACTCGGACCAATATCAAATGTGAATTCGTGAATGATCTAAATGAATTAGAAATAGACTTGGAACGTTCTACGACTTTGTTCCGAATTTTTCAGGAGACCCTCACCAACATTGTTCGCCATGCTGGGGCGACCGAAGTTTATGTTGCGCTTAGCCACTCAAATGAATACATTGTCCTTCAGGTTAAGGACAATGGTTGTGG
>DUAA01000185.1 GCA_012961055.1 Nitrospinaceae bacterium | reverse complement strand
CGTCACCTTGCAGAATATTTCGGACCAGCAGGTCACAGGATGCGTCCAATAATCACCCTCACCACCGACTTTGGCCTAGATGACCCTTTTATAGGAATCATGAAAGGTGTCATCCTCAATATCGTTCCCGATGCCCAGATCGTTGACATCACTCACAACATCGAACCGCAAAACATTGTTCAGGCCGCGTTAGTTTTAAACGCTACCTACCCCTGGTTTCCCAGAAAAACAGTCCATGTGATAGTTGTGGACCCGGGGGTGGGAGGGAGTATTTCAACCAAGATTAGACCCTCAAAAAAGAAAGCAGAGGACCCCATCCCAGTAACGCGAAGAGCTATGGTAGTGCAATGCAAATTTCAAACATTTATTGGCCCTGACAATGGAGTGCTCACACCGGCCCTTTATTCCGAGAGTAGGCCTTACGAGATCACCAACAAAAAATACATTCTTAAAAACGTATCCAATACGTTTCACGGACGAGATATATTCGCTCCCTGCGCAGGCTGGATTGCAAGCGGAGCCAAACATTTTAAAATGGGGCCCCGAGTATTGAAACCTGTGCTTCTAGACTTCCCCCAACCTCGGTCAAAAGGAGCAACCCTCCAAGGAGAAATCGTATATATTGACAGGTTCGGCAATCTTATCACCAATATTTCCGCTGAATTAATCAACGAAACCTTTCTATCTTCCGATACAATAAAAGTTCAGGTAGGAAAACAGCGTATCAATGGACTCGTCACAGGTTATTACCAAATAAAACAAGGCCAGCCCGGAGCTATCATCAATAGCTGGAACCAACTGGAAATATTTTATCGAGAAGACAACGCGCATAAAAAACTGAAAGCCAGGACCGGGCAATCCGTAATCCTGAAATCCAACTAATCCACTTTCAACCCACTAGATTAAACGGTTACCTATCGTGAGTGATATTAAAATTATTTGCCAAAATAAAAAGGCCCGGCATAACTATTCCATTGAAGATACCCTAGAGGCAGGTCTGGTCCTACAAGGCACAGAAGTTAAATCACTGAGAAACGGCAAAGCCAACCTGGTCGACAGTTATGCCACTATCAATGGAGAGGAAGCCTGGTTAAACCATTTCCATATTGATCCCTATACTCCAGCCACCCAATTCAATCATCACCCTATGCGAAAACGCAAACTGCTTTTGCATAAAAAAGAGATCAATAAACTCATTGGGAAAACCAAAGAAAAAGGATGCACGCTAGTGCCATTAAAAGTATTCTTCAGAAACGGTATTGCCAAGGTAGATATCGGCATTGCCAAAGCAAAAAAACTCTACGATAAACGCGCTGCGCTCAAGAAGCGCGAGGCCGACCGCGAAATCGACCGAGGCATGAAATCCCGCAACCGTTGATTACTTTGCCCAAATTGCTTAATAGTTTTCATCAAGTAAGAGCCAAAAAATAAATATTGTCAGTCTGACGTATAAAAAGTTAGTGTACTAATCCCAATCTAAGAGGGATTTCCACTAAATATTTAATCTAGCTAAGATGGAACAATGAAAAAGATGATCGGAATAATATTGCAGGGTTATCAGCCCCCCTGCGTGGTCATAGCTGCAAATGAGTTAAAACTATTCTCCTCGGATTAAGATAGGGCCGCCTTATTTTCTTTGGGCGTAGTACGGTAAACTACCAATACTATTCCAGTAACAACGATCACGCCTCCAAAATATCCTAACAATCCAACTGGGTCAGATAGCAACCCAGCAAAGCCAATTTCAGGAAGAATTTTCATTCCCAAAAGGGTAATCAGCGGATTCAGGCTAATAATAACGCTGATCAGGGCCAAGGGAATATACTTTACTGCTTCGGCAAGAGTGCCATATGCGATAAGCGTATTGAATCCGCAAAAAATCAGAGATAACCAGGCAATCAATCCAGCTTGAGCAAAGTCAGCCCACTCAACACCTACTATCAACGTGACTGTAGAAACAGCGTAGACCAATAAATTTAAAGACTGGGCTCCATACTCTTGACTTAGAAATTTTTGCGACACCATGTATCCCACCCACACCAGAGCCGCAAGAATAATTAAGAAGTTTGCGTAATAATATTCCCCTGATTCTTGAATACGGCTTTGCTGATCGTGGAAGAACAGGTACAATCCACACCCCGCAATGAGCATACCTAAAACCTGTCTTATAGTGAGACGCTCATGAAAAATAACCACTCCAGCTAAAATTAGGAACACTCCAGCGATCTGTATCAGAACCGCCATATTGGAGGGCCCACTCAAATCTACGGCCACCGTAACCCAGTAATAGTTTGCTGCAAGACAGGCTCCTCCTACAATTCCCATCCAGGGAGGACTCCGTAAAATAGTCAAAGGATTATGGTTTTTCCATTGAAGGATGATTGCTAAAATTAAAAATGCAAACAGAAAGCGGAACCAAGAAATGGTACCGGCATGGAAATCCTGCAAGCTGATTTTAAGAAAAATTGGAAGAATACCCCAAAGCAACGCCGTGGCAAGGGATAACAAAATGCCGTGTAAATACGCCTTAGCAGTAGTCATTTTAGCAGGGGAGGCAGATACCAATAGTTCATCAAGCCGATAATTAATTTTGCTAGCCCAATAAAGCTACTGCTAGTTGGCTCCAAGCCTAGCTCACTCCCATTAGAGGGAATTAGCAAGGACTCATTGAGCGTATCGTTACGAGCAGTAAAAAGTAATTGAACATTTTGCCCCACGCCTATTGGTGGAGTCGGGAAAAATTTTTTAGTATTGTCAGGCCCAGACGCTGACTTTTTTCCGGGTGAAATTGGAAAGCATGGATATTATCGTGGTGGATTCCAGAAGTGAAGTCTATACCATAAGATGTGGTAGTAGCAACGACCGCAGGGTCCTCCGGAACAATATAATAAGAATGTACAAAGTAAAAATAGGATTCATCGGCTACCGAATCAAACAACGGATTACCTGGAACCACTCGCACTCTGTTCCAACCCATATGCGGAATTTTCAACGATTCACCTGAGCTTGATTCAGGTTGGGTATCTTTGAATCCA
>DUAA01000184.1 GCA_012961055.1 Nitrospinaceae bacterium | reverse complement strand
TCAAAGGTTTTGCTGGTACTCGGGTCAAAACAGAGTGTAATCAGGATCGCTTTGAATTTCCAGACCTCATTTCCCGTAAAGTTGTCTTCGAGGCCAACGAACAATTTGTAACCGCAAACGCCGGCTCAATCCTTCTGGCCCATATGGACCGAAACCAGAAAATCATGGAAACTTTTTCTGAATGTTTTGTCGATCATCGTCGGGGCGAGTTAGTCGAACATTCCCTTGAAAGCCTGTTGCGCCAGCGGGTCTATGGGATCGCCATGGGATACGAGGATCTCAATGATCATGATCGTCTGCGGGCTGATCCTCTGTTGGCGGCCTGCTGCGGTCGCAACGATGTCGAAGGTCGCAACCGCAGTGTGGAGGATGAAGGCAAACCGTTGGCGGGCAAGAGCCCCTTGAACCGTTTGGAACTTTCAGCGCAGGATCTGGATACCAAATACAAAAAGATCAGGCCGAAGGTGGATTGTCTGGAATCGTTCTTCATCGAATTCTTTGTCGATAATCTTCCCAAAAGAACCAAAGAGGTGGTTCTGGATCTGGATACCACCGATGATCTTATTCACGGCATGCAGGAAGGCAGTTTCTACCACGCCTACTACGACAATTACTGTTACTGCCCGCTCTATGTTTTCTGCGGCGGCATGCCGGTGGTGTCCAAGTTGCGCACCGGCGAGAGTGAGCATATCCAAGACACCGTTGAAATAATGGGCAGAGTTGTTAAGGCATTACGCAAGCGATTGGGTCGCAAACTGAAAATTCTCCTGCGGGCAGACAGTGGATTCTCCCGGGTTGAATTGATTCGGTTCTGCCGGGAAGAGGAAGTGGGTTTCCTCTTTGGGTTCGGGGGCAATAAAATACTCAAGCGTCTTACCAGAGAAACCATGAGTCAGGCGCAGAGCATGTTCGAATATAACAAGAGTGATAAGGAGAAACTCTATAAGGAACTCAAATATAAGCCCCAAACCTCGGGATGGAAGGAAGAACCCAAATACCGGGTCGTGGCAAAATGCGAAGTCAACGAACAGGGTAGCAACACCCGTTTCGTCATGACGAACCTTCCGGTCAGCCGGATCGAAGCCCGTGGACTCTACGAAGATATTTACTGCGCACGCGGCGATATGGAGAATCGTATAAAAGAACAGAAGCTGGACTTGAAATCGGATCGAACCAGCACTCACTGGATGGCGAGCAATCAGTTGCGATTATGGTTTTCAACCCTGGCCTACTTACTGGTTCATCGGTTTCGGAGCCTGATATTCCAAGGAACGAAATGGGCGAAGGCAACCTGTGCACGCATCCGCCTGGATTTCTTTAAAGTCGCAGCGACGGTGAAAACCAGCTGTCGCCGTGTCGTGGTTAGTATCAACGCGGGATATCCATACAAAGAAGTGTGGGACTTGGCGCTGGGACGTTTGTTACAACTCAAAACTTAAGAGACATGATCTATAACACCTGAACATAGGGACGATTTCAACCGTCGAGGGATTGCTGTGTACCTACATTCTGGAATGGGGTCGATTTTCGGGGAAAACTCGATCGAATTGCCGGATTGAGACCAATCCGTCGGCAAATCGCCGAGTTAGCCGATCGGTTCACAAAAATTTTGTGAACGAGTCCGGATTCCGGAAGACGTATGAGAAATGCAGGCTATAGTGTATTTTCACGGTAAACAGTCATGACGGTCTCTTTTTTCAGGCACCCTCGCAAATAGAAATGGACAAAAAAGCAATGTCTAAAGTGTACTTTCATGGTAAAGGAAAACTAATATGGACATCAACTTGCGCGAAACATTCTTAACTAAGATTTCACTGTTTCAAAATCTCAGTAAAGAAGATTTACAATACATTACAGAAAACAGTAGAGAACGACTGTTTAAGGAAAATGACATTATCTTCAGTGAAGGCGATCCAGCTGGAGCCATGTATGTCATTGGCTATGGAGAAATCTCAATTAGTAAAGGTAAAAGAGAAATTGCCCGATTTCTGGCAGGCTCCTTAATTGGAGAAATGGCTGTTTTGGATAAAGGAAATCGCTCTGCTACCGGTATCGCATTAACCGAATCTTTGTTGCTTGAATTACCGGAGTCGTTTTTATCCCGTATCGGTTCAAAATCTAAATCCCTTTTATCAATTCTGGAAACGATGAGTGGCAGAGTACGAGAGAGCAATAATGAATTGGAAGAAAATTATCTAAATATTTCCACCGTTGTTCATGATTTGAGAAATGCGATTACATCCCTCTCTTACGCATCATTCATAAAAAATACACCTGCTGATAACAGTATGATCGTTGAGTGGGCAGATCGGATATTGGATGCAAAAGAGTTTATGACCAGTATTGTCGATGATGCTTTGAGATTGAAAAACAGGAATTTAAGCAAAATTGATTTTGATAATACTGATATAATGTCGGTTATTACATCGACTGTTGAAATTTATACAGCCCTTCATCCGGATGTAAAAGATAAGACTGTTACCATAGATGCTCCAGAAAATTTGCCGGACTGCCCATACAACAGGAGAAATATTGTCAGAGTCCTGAGTAATCTGATTATTAATGCCTGTCAGGCATCTGATGATAATGCAGAAGTTACCATAGCTGTCAGTTCGGATAAGAATTCACTTTACATCGAAATAATTGATAGTGGAAGTGGTATTGATCCAAGGGTAATCTCACAGATATTTGATCCAATGTTTACTACAAAAATAGAAGGAAATGGACTGGGACTCCACGCCTGTAAATCCATTGTTGAAGAGTTGCATAAAGGAAAACTAACAGTCGAATCAGAAGAAAATAAAGGGGCGATTTTCAAAATATCATTACCGTTGGTGCAGAGTTCTTGATAAGACCTTGGAGAAAAAGTATAACAATTCAGGTTCCTCGACACTTTCAGTGGGTAGAATAGGTTGGTATTGAAAGTTTTCCTGCCACAAAATATAACATTGTAATCATATATACAGAGTTGCTAAAACCGCGAGCCTTACGTTTGGTTGCGCTGAAGAGACTGTTCAGTCCTTCCATAAAACCTGTA
>DUAA01000183.1:419-3037 GCA_012961055.1 Nitrospinaceae bacterium | reverse complement strand
GAAGGTCATGTCGAACTGGGAAATATCTCTATGGTGATGTGGAAATTTTTTAATAACCTAGACCCAAAACGGGACTTTTATTTTCATTCAGGACATCTTGGTATTGATGTAACCCAAAAATTCCCCGAAGAAGGCTATCAACAAATCTGGCCGGATGAAATTGAAATGACCTCAGAAATGAAAACAAAGGTTGATAAGAAGTGGAATGATTTATTCAAAGAATGATAGAAGACACCTCTATAAATCACTTTTGGTCATAACAACCCTTACTTTATAAAGACCTGCGAATTACCGTAAAATAACTCACTGTATAAAGAAACCCCTCTGCATAATGGCACTTGAACAAATCACTATAAAAGGCGCAAGAGAACACAATCTTAAAAACCTCAGTCTCGCTCTGCCAAGGGGAAAACTGGTGGTGATAACAGGATTGAGTGGTTCAGGGAAGTCCTCGTTAGCTTTTGATACTATTTATGCTGAAGGTCAACGTCGTTACGTGGAGTCTCTTTCCGCTTACGCCCGTCAGTTTCTACAACTGATGGAGAAACCCGATGTGGATTCCATTGATGGACTCTCTCCGGCCATCTCAATCGAACAGAAAACCTCTAGCAGAAATCCCCGCTCCACCGTTGGTACGGTAACAGAAATATATGATTATCTTCGTCTCCTCTACGCGAGAATTGGCAAAGTCTATTGCTATGGTTGCGATCGACAAATCTCTTCGCAAACCGTTCAGCATATCGTTGACCAGGTTAAAACAATTTCAGCAGGTAAAAAGATCATCATCCTTGCCCCCGTTGCCCGTAGCAGAAAGGGAGAGTTTAAAAAAGAAATCCTAAATATGAAACGGAAGGGATTCATTCGAGCACGCATCAACGGTGAAATCCTCTCCCTGGATGAAGAAATTGTTCTTAATAAAAAATTAAAGCACACCATAGAAATTGTAGTAGATAGGTTGGTAATCAAGGAGAATTTAGGCAAACGGCTGACGGAATCGGTAGAAACCGCGCTCAACCATGGTGAAGGATCTCTTGTCATCGCCATTCTTGGAGATGAGAAAGAACCTAAGGAGTTATTGTTCAGCGAAAAATTTGCTTGCAGTTATTGCAATATCAGTTATCCAGACCTAGAGCCCCGCCTATTTTCTTTCAATAGTCCACAGGGTGCCTGCACTGAATGTGATGGATTGGGGACTAAAATGGTGATCGATCCCGAACTGGTAGTTCCCGACACCCGGCTATCTATCCGCGAAGGGGCTTTAAAACCTTGGGAAAAACGAAGCTCCATTTATTTCCATCAAATGCTGGATACCATTTCCAGTCACTTTAAGTTTACACTCAACACCCCATTTCAAAAACTAACTAAAAGTATTCGTAATACTCTATTATTCGGGTCTGGTGAAGAACCTATAAAATATTATTTTGAAAAAGACGGAAGAAAACAGTTCTACACCGATACATTCGAGGGCGTAATTCCGGATTTGCAGCGACGTTATCGGGAGGCACTATCTAACTCCTCCCGGGATGAAATTACACGATATATGCGTCCCCTTTCTTGTCAGACTTGCGGAGGCGACCGATTGTGTAAAGAAGCGGTCTCGGTAAAAATAGCCGATCTTAATATCGTAGAACTTACAGCATTTTCCATTGGGAAAGCCCATCAATATTTCCAGGATTTGAAACTAACAAAACAGGAAAATAATATCGCCAGGAGGATCATTAAAGAAATTAAAGAACGGCTGGGCTTTCTCACCAATGTCGGATTGGAATACCTTTCTCTAGATCGTTCTTCAGGTACCTTATCAGGAGGGGAAAGTCAGCGTATTCGGCTCGCCACCCAGATCGGATCGAGTCTAATCGGAGTCCTATACGTGCTCGATGAACCGAGCATTGGACTGCATCAAAGAGATAATGGTCGCCTACTTAATACCCTCACCCATCTGCGCGACTTGGGCAATACCGTCATTGTGGTCGAGCACGATGAGGCAACGATTCTATCAGCAGATTATGTCATCGATCTTGGCCCCGGAGCTGGAATTCATGGTGGTGAAATTAGTTTTTCCGGCACTCCCAAAGCCATGCTTAAATCGAAAGATTCTCTGACGGGCCAATATCTTTCTGGAAAAAAAATGATCCCGCTTCCCAAAACCCGACGTAAGGGCAATGGAAAGACCCTAGAGATAAAGGGTGCTAAGGAAAATAATCTGAAAAACATTAATGTCAAATTCCCTCTTGGTTGTTTTATTTGTGTAACAGGGGTTTCTGGTTCCGGAAAGAGTACACTCACTATTGATATTTTGTACAAGGCTCTGGCCCGACATTTTTGGAATTCTACAAACAAACCAGGTGAATTTAAAACAATTCAAGGTATTCAATGGCTCGATAAAGTCATTGATATTGACCAATCACCCATTGGGAGAACACCTCGGTCCAATCCTGCTACATATACCGGCGTATTCACCCTTGTCCGGGAATTATTTAGTCAGGTTCCTGAATCAAGAGTCCGCGGATATAAACCAGGCCGGTTCAGCTTTAATGTAAAGGGGGGAAGATGCGAGGCTTGCCAGGGCGATGGTGTCATCAAAGTAGAAATGCATTTTCTACCAGATGTGTTTGTCG
>DUAA01000183.1:0-382 GCA_012961055.1 Nitrospinaceae bacterium | reverse complement strand
ATAAAGGAAAAACCATCGCCGATGTGTTGAGCATGACCGCCGAAGAAGCTAAAGCATTTTTCATCAATATCCCTTCCATCAAAACTAAACTGCAGACCATCACCGATGTCGGTTTGAATTATATTAGATTGGGGCAACAAGCAAATACTCTATCCGGTGGAGAAGCTCAGAGAGTTAAACTATCTAAAGAATTGAGCAAGCGCAACACAGGCAGGACCCTTTATATTCTTGACGAACCCACGACTGGACTGCATTTTGCCGACATTGAGCATCTATTGAAGGTACTCGAGAAACTGGTAGAATCTGGCAATACAGTGGTAATCATCGAGCACAATATGGAAGTGCTAAAGACCGCCGATCATATCATCGACCTAGGCCCTGA
>DUAA01000182.1:15773-18357 GCA_012961055.1 Nitrospinaceae bacterium | reverse complement strand
TAGGAACCCACACGAGAGGTATAATTCACAAGATAAAAAACAAAAAAGGTGCTCTGCAGAAAGCATGCTAACAACCCTAGTAACCCCAATATCCAGTACTCTAGCATCCCCGTTTGGCGGACCAGATACAGCGTCACGGCAATATAAACCAACACTGTGACGAGAAAATCAGTGAGCGAATCTAGAAACCTGCCGAACCGTGATGTCGTTCCTCTTACCCTGGCAAGGTTGCCATCCACATTATCGAGAAACACTTTTCCATAGAGAAAAACTGCACCCCACCCTAAGGCATTAGGAATTTCAGAAACATAAAAACTGGCAGCAGCTAAACCAAAAACCAGTGAAAGAAAGGTGATCTGGTTAGGTGTCACAGAGGTGGGATACAACAGACGAACCGCCCAGCGGTTCATAAAATACCAAATTTCGTTTAAATCGAAGAACCGGGCCTCGACAGGAAGCTTATTCATCTTTTCAATATCAAAAGGCATAGAGAAACGACTCAAAAAACTTATCAATAGTATCGCAGGGAAAATCGATCCTTGTGATATTTAATCTTAGTACTCTTGCCCTGCAAGATTAGAATAGGCACTTATAAAAAATGGCTTAAGGCCTCATTAAGCTGAGATAACTTTTTGCCCATCAGAGAAAGTTTTGCATATTGCCGCCGGCGGCTTGCCAGTTAGTTAGCAGAGACCGCAGATGTGGCAGATTGTGGTGTCGCAAACAGGAGTGTGGGCCGCTTTCAATCCCCTCTGATAATCCTCCCAAAGGAAGTCGTTGCGGTAACCATGATCTACAATGTCCCAAGGAAGGTAATCTTCTTTTTCATATTGACGGTATACGATCTGATCGACGGAATGCTTATTCAATGCGCTCTTAGCATCGTGACCATTATTCAAGTAGGTTTTAAAAAAAACATGTGCATTTCGGTCTCCCCGGGATAAATAAGTTTGCAGATAAGCCTCGTTCGGGGAACCAAAACTCATTTTCAGATAGGGCAATTTACCCAGAGCCTTTCTCACTTTGGCAAATTTTTTCTTCAGGGTCTTCACTGGTTCCATCGGATGCCATTGAAAAGGGGTCCCCGGTTTGGGTACGAGCGGACTCAAGCTAATCGTCAAACGTCCAATTCGCCCTAACGGACGACATTCCTCAACATATCCCTCCTGCACCCGCTCGACCAAGCGAATGAACTGGTCAATATCCTCATCTGTCTCATGAGGCAATCCAATAATGGAATAGATCTTCAAATGCAAAATTCCCTTACGTGTCAAAAATCGACACTTTTCAACAATAAAGTCATCAGTCGCAGCTTTATTGATAACATCGCGCATTCTCTCGGAAGGCCCATCTACAGCCACCGTAAGCGTCTTTTGTCCACTTTTGAGGATCAGATCCACCAATTCATCCGTAAGTGTTTCCATTCGTAGGGAAGAGAATGAAAGCTTCTTGCCTTCATCAGTAATTTTCCGCGCTAACGCAGGAAGATCCGGATGATCGGTCACCGATGGGCCGACCAACCCCACTGTCTTCACCGATTTTCCCATTCCGGCGAGCTTGCTAACCATAGAGTTATATGTTTTATCTAAATCGGGGAGACGCGGAGGACGATAAATAAAACCTGCCGTACAGAACCGGCAGGCCCAAATGCATCCACGCGTTACTTCCATCAAGGCCATGTCCTTGAATGTTGAGTTTTCATCCGGCAGGACCGAATGGGTGCAAAGCGAATTTTCCTGCTGCACCCAATGCCGTGCCACACGGGGAGGAGCACCATTCAGTGCAGTAACTCCAACTTGTTGGCCTTCCTTCATCCTGAGGCTATAACTTTGTGGCAAATAAACTCCAGGAAGGGAAACGGCCCTCTCATAAAACTGACCTCTATCCTCAACATTATGAAGCAACCCAAAAAATTGCTCCGCCATGCCTTCACCTTCACCGATGAAAAAAGCATCCATGCATTCCGCTAAAGGTTCTGGATTGATGAATATAGCCGATCCCCCTGCTACAATCATCGGGAACGAAGCGTTCCGCTCACCCCGATCCAGAGGGATACCAAAGTGCTTCAAGGCTAGAACAGCGTTCAGGTAGTCGGGCTCAAACGAAATTGAAAACGCGATGACATCAAAATCACGGGGATGCAGTTTATAATCTATAGAACGCAACTCCAGATCATCCATAGACTGTGATTCCGGCTTCCACCCAATGGGAAAAGCATAACGGTCACACTCTACCCCCTCGATTTGGTTCAACAGGGAATAAACCTGCTGAAACCCCAAATTGGCCATCGCTACGTCCCGTGTATTTGGGTAGACCAGCAACACTCGTAAATCGTTGCGGGAAAGGGTGGAACTAAGGGTTGAATCGGATGAATAGGAAACCTGCATAAATACCGGGAAAAAAGTTATCGACTGTAATTAGTTAAGGGTTATTATCATACTCTAAATAAAGGCTCTTAGATAAGGAAACTGCAATAAATGGTACAAACAAATCCGGAAAACAGAATGAAGGCCTACCTTAAAAAAATTGCAGCCGGTCCTCGTTTAAGCAAAGACCTGACTGAAGAAGAAGCCGAAGATGCCCT
>DUAA01000182.1:15400-15677 GCA_012961055.1 Nitrospinaceae bacterium | reverse complement strand
GTATCTGTCAGGATTGATCTCGACAAGCTCCTTCAAATCGCTGATCCCTTTGATGGGTTCGAGCGCGTTCCCTATTTCGGTTTTTATGCTATCTCAGTAATAGCTCAACTCGGCCTCCCGGTTTATGGTCATTCGGCATTGCCGCTGCCACCAAAATTTGGTATCACTTTCGAACAAATATTGCAGGATCACTACCGTATTACAAATTTAGAGCAGCGCAAGGCATTGCTGGAAAAACACCGGTTTAGTTATCTCAGTACTGCGGATACTCTGCCTA